>NZ_JNUP01000049.1 GCF_000758165.1 Spirochaeta lutea
GTTGGTGTACAATTCTTTCTGTAAATTAGGTTGAAGAAAGCAGGCCGATCAGGCTCAAATGGTAAGTGACGAAACAAACCATAAGGAGAGCCCGATGGCCTACCAATCAGAGTATACACTTTTAGAGCAAGTGATCCAAATGTTAGCCACCAAGGAAGACAGTAAATTTTCTAAGGTGATAGAAAAGGTAGTGAACGAAGCAATGAAACTTGAGCGAGCCAAAACCCTTCAGGCCGAACCCTATGAGCGGACCGAAGATCGAATGGGCTACGCCAACGGGTTTAAGAACAAAACCTTGGCTTTGGCTACCGGGAAGGTATTACTCAAGATACCTCAAGTCCGCGGACTGGAATTCTATCCCAGCTGTATCGAAAAGGGTATTCGGAGTGAACGAGCCTTAAAACTTGCGATAGCCGAGATGTACGTAAAAGGGGTCAGTACTAGACGGGTTTCAGATATCGTAGAAATCCTATGCGGCACCGAGGTGAGCTCCTCACAGGTAAGTCGATTGGCGAAGGAGCTGGATGAAGAGGCAACATCCTGGCGATCCTCGCCGGTAGGACAAATACAGTATCTCGTGCTCGACGCTACATATGAATCAGTGCGTGTAGGCTCGAAAGTGGTCAAACAGTCCCTACTGATGGCCATAGGCGTCGATTATGAAGGCAAACGTCAGATTTTGGGCACAGAAGTAGCCAATAGCGAAGCGGAGGTAAATTGGCGATCGTTTCTAGAAGGCCTGGTTCGTAGAGGGCTCCATGGTCTGACCATGATTACCAGTGATGACCATGCGGGTCTTCGAGCAGCTATCGATGCTGTGTTTCCTGGAATCTTGTGGCAACGGTGTCAATTTCACTTGCAGCAAAATGCTCGTGGTTACGTGACAAGGAAAGACGATGTCCCGGCGGTAGCGGCGGAAATCCGCAAGGTTTTCAATGCCCCAGATGAACAGAACGCCGAAAGGTACTTGCAGAGCCTGGTAGAAAAGTATGAGAAGACCCAGCCCCGTCTTGCCCAGTGGGCTGATGAAAATCTCCGGGAGGGATTAAGCGTATTTCATATCCCGGAAAACCACAGGAGGAAGTTACGAACCTCAAATTTGGCTGAACGTCAAATGAAAGAAATAAAAAGGCGAACAAAGGTCGTAGGCGTATTCCCTAATGCCGATAGTTTGCTTCGCCTTGCGGCGGCCATGCTGATCGAACAGAACGATCAATGGCAGAATGAAAAACGGTACTTACCCGAGTCTAATGATCGCCCTGCTTTTAAAGAAATTTACAGAAAAAAGGTTGCTTAATCTATAAATCCCGGAGGGGCTTTTTTACTTCCCAAGCAAAAGGAAGTATAGTCACCTTGGAATCACTGTTGAAATTGGCATAAAAATGCCTCCGGCCTTGGGCAAACGTATAATCCCAAAGCAGTACAACACCGTATCCACCAGGAGGCTTTAAGCTTCCCCCCCATCTCATGGTTCCTTATTGTTAGCCTGCTTCTCATAAGGTAACACCTCTGTAAAACTACTAAGAACCACTAGAAATGGACATTTGTCAATGTGGGTTTTACTAAAATCATAAGGATATAAAGAATCGCGAAAGGCATACTTTAAGAAACTCAAGCGAAAGTTGTTCTTACGGCCTGCAGGGATAAAAAGACCATGTATATCTCAAATTAGAACTGAACCGGTACTTTCGTTTTTCAACATGATGAGGTTCCAGCTGGCCCGGGACTATCAGGTCCCGATAAGAAACACCAATCATTACAGGCCCTGAAAAACCATCCCAGCGCTTACAACTTATAGCAAGATATAATCTTACTTCTATAAAAATGGGAGTCCAACACCCCCAATCACCGCAAGCTGTCCCTGTGAGGGGAGGAGTTGAAGACCTGGAATATGGAGTGGCGTAACCCCGGGGTGTACTTCGGAACCTAGGTGCCGTAGTACACTTCGGCGTGAGATGGGGATGTGCGCTGGATTGCTGGGGGCCCAAAGAGGTACAGGCTTTTGCGTGCTATGAAATTAATCCCTAATTGCACCAGGAAAATATAGTCGGTATGCTAAGGGATACCGAGTGCGCAAAAGAATGTGTACGCGCTGCTACTAGAAACCAATTTTGACCTCCGGTCTGTCCACCGTACCAATCCAGACAGGCCGGAACCCTATCACCGGAGGATCTCATGGGAATTCGCGCCCGCATCAGCCTTATCGCTGGAACCATCGCTGTACTTGTTCTCGGGGGGCTTATCAGCACCCTGACCCTTATGTCCCGCAGTCGCCTGTTAGAAACCGCCACCCACGATATACGCCAGACTGCCTCAGCAGCCGCAGGGGATATTGACCGGTGGGAAGAGGTCATTACCACGGCTGCCCGGACCATGACAGGGATTCCCGGGGTCAGGGCGATGGATGCCCAAGCCCACGGGCAAGCCTTTACCGGGGGGTTCCAGGCCTTGGACACCTACGCCTACACCCTGTACTCCATTGATGATCAGGGTTCGGTGTTCATTACCCAGGACGGTGAGCGGGGAAGCGGTTCCCGGGCGGACCGGGTGTATTTTACCGAGGCCATGCAGGGCCGGGCGGTGGCCCGACAGGTTCTCATGGGTCGCAGCCTTACACCCCCGGCACCGGCGGTTGCCTACGGCTTTCCCATCATGGCTCCGGGTGAGCAGAGTTTACGCCGGGGTGGTATTGCGGGAGTGCTTCTTGTTGCATCCCGGTTAACCGAGATGTCCCAGATTGTGGCGAATTATACCCTGGAGGGTGGGCAAACCTTTATTGTGAATGACCAGGGTTTGCTGATCGCCCATAGCGATTCCGGCGAATTATCCTCGGATGATCTGGTGGATTATTCCCAGCAGCCCGCCGTAGCCCGGTGGTTTGGGGATGATTCGGATGCCCAGGAGGTCTTCACCTATACCCGGGAGGGGCGGCGGATGATGAGCATCGCCCGCCGGGCGGAGAACGGCTGGTGGGTGTTCCTGGAGGCCGACGAGGAGTTCATAACGGGAGCTGCGGAGGAGATTACCCGGGTTGGCGTCTCCCTTGCCCTGGGGGGGATGGTACTATTAGTTGCGGTGTTGTACCTGGTTACCTGGTTCTCCCTGAAACCCCTGGGGGTTCTGCAGGCCCGGTTGGAGGAGTTTGCCGCCGGGGGAGGGGATTTACAGGCCCGGTTGGAGATTCAGCGCCGGGATGAGGTCGGCAGGGTGGCTGAGGCATTCAACCGCTTTGTAGCATCTCTTGGGGGATTGATCGCGGAGGCCAAGGGCTCCATCCGCGAGGCCGATTCCCAGCGTATCGAGGTGGGAGCCAGAGCGGCGGAGACCTCGGCAAGCTCCGAGGAGATTGCTGCCACGGTACGCTCGGTTCGTCAGCAGATAGAACAGTTGAGCGGTCAGGCATTAGAATCACACCAAACAGCCCAGGAGATAGCCCGGGAGGGGGAGGAGCTTTCCGGCCGGGTCAGCGATCAGGCCTCGGCAGTGGAGCAGTCCTCCGCCTCGGTGGAAGAGATGATAGCATCCATTCAGAGTGTCACTCGTACAACCCAGGAGAAGGCTCAGGCCCTGGAGACCCTCCAGGGAACCACTGCCCAGGGGCGGGGCGAGATTCAGGCTACCACCGAGAAGGTGGATGAGCTGACCGGGGCTATTGAGCAGCTCCAGGATGCGATTTTGGTGATAAACAACATCGCCTCCCAGACCAATATTCTGTCCATGAACGCGGCCATTGAGGCGGCCCACGCCGGGGAGAGCGGGAAGGGGTTCGCGGTAGTGGCTGAGGAGATCCGGGCGCTGGCGGAATCAGCCGCGGAGAATGCCAAGGAGATTGAGGCGAGCCTCCGGAAAAATTCCCAGGATATTCAGAGTTTGAAGGTGTTCACCGACAGCGTGGATGCGTTCTACGGTGATATTGAGACCCAAATTACCCAGGTTCATCAGGCCTTTGATGAGATTGCCCGGGCCATGGAGGAACTGTCTACGGGTGCCCAGGAAATCGGTAGGGCTGTGGTGAGTCTCCGGGAGACAACCTCGGCGGTGGAGGCCAGTTCGGACCGGATTACCCGGGGCGGAACCCGGATCGCAGAATCCGCCGGCCGGACCAACCAGGTTTCATCCCAGGTGCTGGACAGCATGAGCGAGATCGATCTGGGAACCTCGGAAATCTCCACAGCCATGCAGAACCTGAACGCCTCGGTGGTTACCCTGTCGGAGCATATTGCCCGGGTAGCCCAGCTCATGGAAACCTTCCGTACCTCGGTGTAACCCGGGGTACACGAGGAACTACGAGAACTCCGGACGGTCGGAGGGTTCGGGGCACTTCGGGAATTCCGGGCGCCCTGTGTCGAACCGACCGCTCCGGGGAGGACCGGGGACTCGGGGTGCTCCAAGCAGGTCGCATCCGGTACTGCACCCGCTGGGTTCTCCCCCGGTGGGCCAAGCCCGGCGCTGTCTAGTGTATACCGGAATTGCCTAACCCCCTGGCTTGACAACTTATTAAAGTACATTTATAAAGTGTCTTATGAAGTTCCAGGAAGTTCACGGATCAAATGCTCGGACCATGAAGGATCGCAATACCCGGGTTGTGTTAGAGGCCTTGCGGGCCCGGAAGATGGGTACCGTCCGGTTTTTAGCAGAGCAGACCGGTCTTAGCGCGGTAACCGTGGGAAGCATAATCCAGGAGCTCATCCATGAGGGGAGGGTGCTTCCCGGAGAGTTGGCTCCCTCGGAGGGAGGGAGGCCGGCCCAGCAGTTCATCTTTAATGGCCATTTTCAGCACGGCCTGGCGGTGTTCTCCCGGGAGCTCGGGGGCGTGGATACCCTGTGTTTCCGGGTGGTGGATCTTCTGGGCGGCGTGGTCGGCCGCTGGGATGTGCCCCTGGGGCAGATAACCCCGGAAAATCTGGAAGAGCAGGTGGCTATCATTCTCGATGAGGATCCGTCCATCGGGGCTCTGGGCTTCGGGGTTCCTGGCATTGAGCTGGGGGGTACCATCGTCGCCCTGGATTATCCGGCTTTTCGGGGAGTTAACCTGGTTGAGCGGCTGACCGGCAGGTTCGCCAGGCCCGTGCGGGTGGAGAACGACGTAAATGCCGCTGCTCTCGGCCGGGGAATCCAGGCTGACGCCCGGCATTCCGAGGTCTGCATCTACTTTCCCCGGAAGTATCCCCCGGGGGCGGGTATTCGTGTGGACGGACGGCTCATCAAGGGGGCACGCCATTTTGCCGGTGAGGTAGCATGGTTACCCCTGGGGATCGCGTGGGGGCCGGAATTGGCGGATTCCCGGGATGATTTTATTGCTGCTGCGGCCCGGGTGGTGGTAAGTCTGGTCGCGGTGGTGGATCCCCAGAGCGTGGTGCTCTACGGGGAATTTCTGACCCCGGATTACCGGGAGGGAATCATTGCACGGTGCAGGAAGCTCCTACCCCGGGACATGGAGCTGCCGGAGATCCTGTGTCCCGGAGATTTCAGCGGAGATTTTGAGCAGGGGCTCATCGGAATCACCCTAGAACTATTAGACAACCCCAAGTAGGTTCCCGGAAGCCCGTCTCATCGTCCGGGGAATCCCGGGGGTGGATGAGAAACCAAGGGCGCCCCGGAATATGAAGGAGAGGATATGGCAACGCTGCTTCTTGTTTTGATTTACGTTTCGTTCATTAGTCTCGGGTTACCCGATGCATTGCTGGGGGCCGCTTGGCCGGTCATGCAGCCCGAGTTCGGGGTCCCCTACGGATTGGCAGGACTGGCCCAGATTATCATTTCCGGGGGAACCATTGTGTCCAGCATGGTGTCCGGGGCGGTTTTGAAGCGCTTCGGAATCGGAAAGGTAACGGCGGTGAGTGTCGGTATGACGGCCCTGGCGCTGCTGGGATTCTCCATCGCCCCGTCCTTTTGGTGGCTCTTGGCCGCCGCCTTACCCCTGGGACTCGGTGCGGGTTCGGTGGACGCGGGGCTGAACTCCTTCGTTGCAAGCCATTACGAATCCAGGCACATGAGCTGGCTCCATAGTTTCTGGGGGGTCGGCGCCCTGGGCGGTCCTCTGGTACTCTCAGCCCTGTTGTACCAGGGCTTTCCCTGGCGAACCGGATACGCCTCGGTGGGGGTGTTCCAGGTGGTGCTGGTGGTAGTTCTCATCGCTGCCATTCCCCTGTGGTCCCGGGTGCGGGTGCGCGCCGGAGCCGAGGGCGGGGGTCATGATCATGAGCATATTCCCCTCTTTGCGGCCCTGAAGATACGGGGGGTGGGCTTTGCGATGCTCACCTTCCTGGTGTACTGCGGCATTGAGGCGAGCATGGGGCTCTGGGGCGGGTCGTATCTCTTCAAGTCCCGGGGGCTGGATCCCGCCCAAGCAGCAACCTGGGTGTCCCTGTTCTACGCCAGCATTACTGCGGGCAGATTTCTTACGGGATTTCTGACCTACCGGCTTTCCAACCGGGCAATGATCCGCGGCGGGGCTGTTCTTGTGTTGTTTGGGGTGATTTTAATGCTTCTGCCTCTTTCCCTGCCGGGTGCGCTTACGGGCTTTCTCCTCATTGGACTCGGCTGTGCTCCCATATTCCCCTGCATGCTGCATGAAACGCCGGTTCGCTTCGGGGCTAAACATTCCCAGGCCATCATGGGCTTTCAGATGGCCCTGGCCTATGTGGGTTCCACCGTCCTGCCCCCCCTGTTCGGCCTAGCCGCAGGAGAAAGCCGATTCTGGCTGCTACCGGTTTTTGCCCTGGGGTACATTCTCGTTCTCTTGGCGAGCACGGTGGTTCTGGATCGGCAAACCGTGCAGAATCCCCAGGTCCAGGACGCGGTGGTAACTGAATCCCCCTAGAGACCCGAGGGATTCGGCGGGCCTTCTATCAGCTCGGTGAATTCGAAGTAGAGCAGACCTTGGTCGCTTACCTCGGTTTTTACCCGTAGGCCGTCGCTTACCGAGAGCAGAAGGGCCTCTGCATCCCCAGGGCTCATACCCAGATCAGCAGCTGCCTGGCTGACCGTGAGCCGGCCCCGGTGTTCCCGGGCCACCCGGAAGATCCTGGCTTGGAGGTCCCCTTGTGTTAGCCGGGGAGCATCCTTCCTCCGCCTACGGCGGATATACAGCGCCAATCCTATTCCGCCTGCGGCAAGGAGAGCCAGGGGAAAAAACATAGAGACAAGGGAAAATCCCATCATATGCATCATAGGTTATTGTACCATAATCCCGGCGATGATACTCCCCATGACCAGAAGAGGGGGTGGCAGCCGGGTGAAGAGCAGTAATCCCGTGCTCAGAGCGGTCACTCCCAGGGGCAGGGGGGAGATGCCCTGGGCTGCTAACAGAACCACGGTTGCTGAGGCAACCAGGCCTCCTGCTGCAGCCTTAATGCCTTCCAAGGCCCGCTGGATCACGGGTTGGCTGCGGAACCGCTGCCAGAGGGGGTAGATAAAAAACAGCAGGAGGAGCCCCGGCAGGAAAATCCCCACAGCCCCAATCAGACCGCCACCGACCTGCCCCAAGGTCCCCAGGGGTCTGGCAGCCATCCCTCCGGCGTAGGCCGCAAAGCTGAACATGGGCCCGGGAAGGCCCTGTACCAATCCAAAACCGGACAGAAACTCCTGATTCGTCATATACCCTCTACCATCCACCAATTCGCTCTGCATCAAGGGCACCACAACCTGGCCCCCGCCGATTACCAGGTATCCGTAGCGGTAGAAGCTCTCGAAGAGCTGCACTAGAGGCTGGTGCAGGAGGGCGGCCAGGCTAATGCCTGCCAGGGCTATACCGGCGAAGGCCGCCAGGTAACCCCAGGGCGCCTTGACCGGGCTGCTAGGGCTGTTCCGGGTGAGGGGATTCTTTCGAGGGCGGAGGATTCCGATGCCCCCGGCAGCCAGGAGTACCAGGGGAAACACCCAGGGCTGACGGTAGAAGACGGTAACCCCTGCCGAAACAGCAAAAATGACCACATCCCCCGGGGTTTTAAGCACCTTGCCGGTAATCCGCACACCCGCGAACACCACGAACCCGACGGCCATGGGAGCCAAAAACCGCGTTACGTCCTGGATAAAACCCAGGCGAGCCAGGTAGGTATAGAGAAAACTGGCCAGGGTCATAAGAATGACCGCCGGCAGGGCCCAGACCAGCATGGTTAATCCGGCTAACCGGGGACCGCCCAGCTTATGCCCGAGAGCAACAATGGTTTGGGTGCTGCTGGGGCCGGGCAGCATGGTGCAAAGGGCATTGAGCTCCAGAAGCTCGTCTTCGGTGCAGTAGCCGCGTTTTTCCACCAGCTGCCGGAGAAAGACCCCCAGGTGGCTCTCCGGGCCGCCGTAGGCGCCCAGGGAGCATAGTAATACATCCTTGAGAAATGCCCGGGTCGAAGCAGGCGGTTCCGGAGGGGATTTGGCGGGCAGTGGTTCGGGCTGGCGTGGATTATTCATGAGCGAAAATCTAATATATTCGCTTCTGGCTTGCAAGGCTTTAACGTATGCAGTATTATGCAAGTATGCAATCGTTAGTGACCATCCACAAGGCCCTCGCGGATGAAACCCGGTGGCGGCTGTTCCGGCTTTTGGTTCTGGCAGGACGCTTTGTCTGTGAGTGTGAGCTCGTGGATGCCCTGCGTAAACCACAGTACACCGTGAGCCGGGCAAGTTCGGTATTGCGGGCTGCCGGCCTGGCGGAGGAGTCCCGGCGGGGAAAGCTGGTATTTCTCCGGGCTGGGGATACTCCGGCGGTACAGCAACTCGGAGCCTGGGTTATAAGCGCCAGCTCCCAGCCCGATCCCGGGAGCGCGGGGGAGAATCCGGATGGTTCCCAACCCCCGGGCCGGGCAGACTGGTTCTATGATTGGGAGCGGTTGAGATGGCGGTTTGTTCTCCGGGATCGGGAACAAATTCAGGTGACCTACCCCAACCAAGAGGGCAGGGATGATCCCAGGAGGAAGGTGCTCCTGGTATGCGTGCATAATTCGGCCCGCAGCCAGATGGCCGAGGAGTATTTCAGGAGCCTGGGGGGTGATTTGTTTTTGCCCGTCAGCGCAGGACTGACTCCCGGGAATCTGAATCCCTATGTTGTGCAGGCCATGAAGGAAGACGGGATTGATATCTCCAAAAAACCGACCAGGGCGGTGGCGGATATCTACCGCCGGGGTTACACCTACGACTATGTGATAACGGTGTGTAGCCGGGAGGCGGAACGGGGATGCCCGGTTTTTCCCGGCCCGGTCCGCCGGTTGAATTGGCCCTTCCCGGATCCTGCTGCCTTTACCGGCACGGAGACCCAGATACTGAACCGGGTGCGGGAGCTGCGGGATGCCATAAAAGAGCGTATCAGCAGGTTTGTAGAAGAGATTCGTCAGGGGCACGAGGATGTACCCTGTGATTAGTGCATGAGCGGGTCTTGTTATTCCCGTGCTGTGCCTTAATCCGAGGTAGGTTCCATCAGCTGCTCATGAAAACTATCATAAGGAAGGGAGGATCATGGAAGGAAAATCGAAAACGCGAGTTCTGGTAATTTGTATTCATAATTCAAGCAGGAGCCAGATGGCTGAGGAGTATCTAAAACGCTTCGGGGGCGATCTATTCGAGGTGGAGAGCGCCGGGATAGAGCCGGGGAATCTGAATCCGGTGGTGGTGGAGCTGCTGGGGGAAGAGGGTATTGATATCCAGGGGAAGCAGACCCGGAGTGTTTTTGATCTGCATCAGGCGGGGCGGAGCTTCGATTATGTTATTGCGGTGTGCGATCCCGAGGCGAAGGAGGCCTGTCCCATCTTTCCTGCGGAGAAGAAGCGGCTACACTGGCCCTTTCCGGACCCCTCGGCGGTTCAGGGCAGCTTGGAGGAAAAGCTGATTCAGGTGCGTCCTATCCGGGATCTCATTCGGGCGAAGGTAGAGGGATTTGTGGAGGGCTGGCGAACCGGTTCGGCAGGCTGTTGTTGAGGCGCCGGGCATTAGAATCACCATAAAAAAAGAAAGGAATAACTAGTATGGGCTTTTTTGATAAATTTCTAAGTCTCTGGGTTGCCCTCTGCATCGCCCTGGGGGTGCTGATTGGTATCTTGCTTCCCGGGGTGCCGGGGTTTCTGGGTGGATTGGAATACGCGGGGGTTAATATTCCTATTGCGGTGCTCATCTGGCTGATGATTCTGCCCATGATGATGAAGATTGATTTTTCCAGTCTCCGAAATGTGGGGCGCAAACCCAAGGGGCTGGTGGTGACCCTGGTGATGAACTGGTTGATCAAACCTTTTACCATGTACGGCCTGAGTTATCTCTTTTTTAGGGTGATTTTCCGCGCCTTCCTGCCCCCGGAGCTTGCCAACGAGTACCTTGCCGGGGCCGTGCTGTTGGGGGCCGCACCCTGTACTGCCATGGTGTTTGTCTGGAGCGCTCTGACCAAGGGGGACAGCGCCTACACCCTGGTGCAGGTGGCAATTAACGATCTGATTCTGATTGTGGCTTATGCACCGATTGTTATGTTTCTGTTGTCCCTGGGCTCGGTGCCGGTTCCCGCGGATACGGTGCTGTTTTCGGTGGTAGTGTTTGTGGTGCTTCCTTTGGCTGCAGGCTGGCTGTTCCGCTGGGCCACGGTGCGCCGCCGGGGGCTTGAGTGGTTCACCGGGGTGCTTCTGCCCAAAGTTTCGGTGGTTACCCCTGTGGGGCTGTTGTTAACCCTGGTGATGATTTTCAGTCTCCAGGGACAGACCCTGGTGGATAATCTCCTGCATATTTTGTTGATCGCCCTGCCCCTGGTAATTCAGACCTTCCTCATTTTCGGTCTTGCCTACCTGTGGGCCAGGGTTTGGAAGATTCCCCACTGCATCAGCGCACCCGCGGGGATGATCGGAGCAAGTAATTTCTTCGAACTGGCAGTGGCTGTGGCTGTGGCGGTGTTTGGGGTCAATTCGGGGGCCGCCCTTGCCACGGTGGTGGGCGTTTTGGTGGAGGTGCCGGTGATGCTCGCCCTGGTTCGTTTTGCAAACCGAACCCGGTCGTGGTGGCCCGAGGGGCTCCGGGAGGGGGCCCAGTGAGGCTCGATTGGGCCCAGTAGGCCCGAGGGAGCTAAATAGGCCTCCAGGGGCCCAGTGAGGTCCGAGGGGGCCCCAGTGAGGCCCGAGGGGGCCCCAGTGGGCTTCTGCTCCCGGTGCGGCTTGGGGTCATAGGTGATTGTCATATCTCAAGCCCACCAGACCCCTTGTTCATCCGGGAGCACCATCCGCCGGGAACCCAATTGACAGATGCTGTATTCCCGGGGATGTCGATCCTAACCCGCAACATCCTCAAACGGCACCGGATGGAGGGGCAACGTCGGGAAACCAGCGTCGAAGAACCAGCGTCGAAGAACCAGCGTCGGGAAACCAGCGTCGGGAAACCAGCGTCGAAGAACCAGCGTCGAAGAACCAGCGTCGAAGAACCAGCGTCGAGGAATCAGTGTCGAGGAACCGCTGATGGGCCTTGCTGCCATCGTTTGCCCACGACGTCCTGCATGGATGGCGGTTGCGCCCCGGAGTTGAATGGCCTGAAATCAGAACATGTACTTTATCTCATCGCTGAAGGTCGGGTATGCCCGGGGAAGGTTTTTTAGGGTCTGGGCAGGCATGTCGGCGGTCATGGCCAGGGCGATGAGGTTGATGGAATCCGGACTTGCGTGGCCCAGGATGTGGGCGCCGAGGATTCTTCCGGTGGCGGTATGGACGATGGTTTTGTAGTAGCCGTGGGTCTGGCCGATGCGTTTGTTGCTTACCCACCGTGCCATGCTTCCTTGACGGACGGTAATGGCGTCCTTTTCCTGGGGGTCGGGCTTCCCGGAGCCGTCGGGAGATTGAGCGGCCCCGGGCCGGGGTGCGTGACCGGAGGCAGGGGAGCCGAAGCGTTGTTCGGCTTGGTGCTGGGTCAGCCCCACACTCGAAAGGGGCGGGTGGGTAAAGACCGTGGTGGGGATAATCTGGTAGTCCAGGGCTTCCGGGGCAGACGCGCCGGTTTCGCGGTAGATGATGTGGGCAGCGGCGGTTCTGGCCTGAAGGTCTGCCAGGGGGGCGAGCATGGGGGCCGGGGCGGCGCAGTCGCCCAGGGCGTAGACATCCGGGTTGCTCGGGGATTGGCAGAAGCCGTTGACGGGAATTCCCTGGTTTTCCGGGGTTATTCCGGCTGCTTCCAGGCCGAGATTCTGAACCCGGGGGATCCGGCCGGGGGCGTTCAGGACGGTTTGGGCGGTATGGGTCTGGTTCTGGGAGTCGGTTATCTCCAGACCACGGGCGGTTTTTTTAACGGCTGTTACTGCCCGTCCCAAGAGGATTCTGATGCCCTGATCCCGGGTAGCGGCCATGAGGGCCTGGGCCAGGTCGGTGTCGAACTGGGGAAGGGGGGTGTCCAGGGGATCAAGCATGGTTACCCGGCAGCCCTGGGCTGCCATGATCTGGGCGAATTCCAGGGCGATATACCCCGCCCCGATGGTGAGCATGGACTCGGGTGGTGTGGCAAGGTTGAGGAAGTCTTCGCTGTCTATGGTGTGTTCTATCCCCGGGATGGGCAGGATCCGGGGATCGGCCCCGGTGGCGGCGATGATGTATTTGGCGTTTAGGGATTGTTTTTTTGCGGTGCGGGATTCCTGGTTCGCCCGGGGATGCTCCGAGGGGCCGAGCTCCAGAGTGGAGGGGCCGGTAAACCGGGCTGCAGCCTGAAAACAGGTGATGCCGGCCTTTTCCATGATGTGGCGGGTTTTTCCCGGGACATTCCCGGTGAAGGCCTGTTTCGCGGTCATGAGAGCATCCCAGTCCGATGCAGGGGGCGTTGAAATCCCCAGGGAAACCAGATCCCGGGAAGCGGCAAGGACATCACGCTGCTCCACCAAAAACTTCTTCGGCTGACACCCCCGCATGGCGCAGGTGCCTCCGAAGTCCCGTTCATCCACCATGGCTACTGAGAGTCCCGCTTCAACCAGGGGCATAGCAGCGCTCTGACCGGCTGTGCCCGAACCGATAATGATTACATCAAAAGTCATATTTCTATTATATGACGTACCCTGCCAGGGCATCAAATTCGGCCCGGATGGTTTGAAGGTCCTTGCGGAAGTCGGGGTGGGCTCCGCTCCTGGGGTGGGGGAGGTGTATCTCCAAATCCTTGGTTATGGCTGCAGGGCTGCCGGCAAGCATGATGATGCGGTGGGCCAACCGTACGGCTTCTTCGGTATCGTGGGTTACGAAGAGTATGGTGGTGGCGGTTTCTTCTTGGATGGCAATGAGGCTCTTCTGCAGGGTGGTCCGGGTTTGCGGATCCAGGGCGCTGAAGGGCTCGTCCATGAGCAGCAGGTCGGGCCGGCGGACCAGCCCCCGGGCTAGGGAAACACGCTGCTTCTGTCCTCCTGAGAGCTGGTGGGGCCAGCGTGCGGCCTCGGTTGTTAGTCCCACCAAGCTCAGAACCTCGTCTACCCGGTTTTTTTGCTGCTGCCGGGTCAGACCCAGGCCGTAGAGACCCATCTTTATATTATGCCTGACGGTCAACCAGGGGAATAGCCGGGGTTCCTGGAACACAAATCCCTGGCGTTGACTTGGAACAGATACTCCGCCGGTTGCGGCGGGCAGAAGACCGGCTATCCAGCGGAGGAGGGTGGATTTTCCAACCCCCGAGGGGCCCAGGAGAACGGTAATCTGTCCGGGTTCCAGGTTCAGACTGAAGTCTTTGAACACAGTTTTCCGCTGCCCTCCTGTTCCCAGGGTAATGGAACTGTTTGAGAGGGTTATTCCTTGGGTAGCCATCGGGTCAGCCTCCGTTGAATGAGAGAAAAGGCGCTGTCAAATAGGGTGTAGAGTCCTGCAATGGTCAGCATGTATACCAGGACAATATCCGTCGCCAGGAGCCCCGCCGCCTGGTTCATCCGTTCCCCGATCCCGGGGATTCCGAAGAGCTCCGAGGCCACCACGGCCATCCAGCCCATCCCCAGGGAGGTCCGGATTCCAGTGAGCATTCCCGGCAGGCTTTCAGGGATTGTGACGTGGAGGAGCCGGGGTAAAAATCTCCCGAACCCGAAGACATGGGCGACCTCCCGAAAATCCGGATTGCTGTGCTGGACTGTGCCCAGGGTGCTCAGGAAGTTGATCCAGAATACACCCACAAAAATAATGAAGGCCGATGCAGCGGGGGTAATGCCGAACCAGATGATGGCAAAGGGGATCCAGGCCAAGGGGGGAATGGGTCGAAGCAGCCGGACCAGACCCTGGAGTAGGGCAGCGAGTTTCGGTAATGATCCTGCGGTAAGTCCGAGGATCACCCCTGCGCCGATGCCCCCCAGAACCCCCCGAAGGTAGTGCCCCAGGCTCTGGAGTACCTTGGCCATCCATAATCCCCCGGGAAGTCCGATTCCGGGCAGGGCCATCTCCCGGGCCAGGGCCTGAGGCACCTGGCTCGGCAGGGGTATGAGGGTTCCGGGCAGCAATCCTGCTCGGCCGCTCAGCTCCCAAATCAGTATGAACCCTCCCAGCCCAGCGGCGGACAGGAGCAGTTCGGTCCAGGATTTATTGTATGGCTTGTTCATAATGCTCGGTTTGAATGAGCTGATCCACATCCACCGGGGCTGCAAGGCTGCCTGTCTCTAATTGGAAGTTGTGCATCCGTTTAGCGCTTTCCAGGATAACCCGGGGATCTGCGGTAAAGCTCGGGATGCTGGTTCGGACGGCCTTTTCAATGAGACCCTGGTCTATCAGGCCTCCCCCAAGGGTACGGCTCAGGATTTCCGCGGCCTTTGCCGGGTTTTCCCGGATGAACCGGGTTGCCCGCTCTACTAACCCGGCGATGGTGGCTCCCAATCCGGGATGTTCGTCCAGTACTGCCTGGCGAACCGTCACCACGGCACCGGGCTGGTTGGGAAAGAGTTCGCTTCCCGATGCGAGAACCCGAATATCCGGTCGGCGGTCCTGCACAATGGTCACGATGGGTTCCAGGGTGGATGCACCGTCCACCGCCCCGGACAGCAGGGCCTGCTGAACCCCGTTTGCACCCATGCCGAGGATTTCCACATCCTCGGTTCCGGCACCGAGGATCTCCTCCAGCCAATATAACAACACCACATGGGGCACACTGCCCTCCTGGAAGGTCGCGATTTTCGCGCGTCGACCCCTAGCCTCGCGGAATCGGGCGAAGGTGCCGCCGGGATCCTGGGCCTGCCAGAATTCCGCCAATCCGCTATCCGCCAGAAAGCTCATCTGCTCGACGATAAGGCTCGCCACCACCCGAAGATCCTGACCCCGGCCTGCAGCCACCATAGCCGGGCCGATACCGAAGAACTGTACATCAAGTTGCCCGTTCCCCAGGGCCTGAACAATGGGAGGTCCGCTTTGAAAAACAGTGGCCTGAAAGTCTAGGCCGGCATCGTGATCCCAGCCCTGGTCTTTAATAATGTAATACTGGCTTACCGGTAGAATCGGCATCGTTGCAACCTGGAGGGTTAACAGGGGTTGCTCTGAATCCCCGGCGGAATTGTCCGATGCGGGTGCTTCGGTACCCGACGCCCCGGGAGGGGGCTGTTGCCCTGGCGATTCCGGGCTGCCTCCGGCCCACACGAGGGCTGATGCAATAATGAGAAGCAGGCCTGTAATTCCTGCTACCGGTTTTTTGGGGCTCCGCATGGTCGTACCTCCTTTGGGTTTCCTATCTATATATATAACTATGTAACGTTATTAAGTCAACAATAGTGGGTGTATGGTAGAAAAAAATGTGTCAGCACGCCGAACCAGGTTTATTTTCTATCGGCGTCAATGGGTATCGTATTAGGGGGGAGCGTAAGACCTAGATGTTGTTTGTGTGATGTGGGTATACCCACCCTACCGCCGGTTTTGTCAGTTCCTAGAGCGAATTAGGCCGGGGTTTTGATCATCGGGTCCTGGGGATTCGGCTCGGGCTCGGGGAAGAACTGATCAAGGAGGTGGAGGGTGCTGCCGGTAATTACCTGCAGATCCGGGCGGTAGAGCAGGTTGCGGGTCAGGGCGGGGAGTTTCTCGATGGCTGTATCCAGGTAGCCGCTATGAAGGTTGGTGAGGATTTTCCGGCCCAGCTGGGAGGAAATACCGGCAGAAAGGTCCAGGGGTAAGCAGAAGGCCCAGGAATCGCCCTGGCCGATAAATGCCATCCCCGGAAAACCTAACCGGAATCGGATCAGATCAAGGTGTCGGCGGTTCGACGGACGGCCGGGGGGCACTACAAGGATGGGTGGTAGATTCTGCCCGGTGCTGTCCAGGGGAAGGGTTGGCAGGGCTGCGGGTTGCTCCAGGGCTGGGGCCGGTAGCAAGGGAATCTGCTCCATAATTCGTATCATATCATCCCAGCCGGGAACCTTCTGAATAGATTGTTCCGGTCCGGAATAGCCGATCGCTTGGATGAGCCACTCCAGACGTTCCGGGTTGAACTGGATCATAGTGGTATTGGCACCGATGGGCCCGGGTTCAGGCGTCCGGGGCAGGGTGCCGAGGGAGGGAAATGCCCGGCGGTACCAGCAGGTATAGGGGCTGTAGGTGCTGCAAATGCGCGGCTGCTCCGGGGTATTATGAATGGAGCACATTCCGGTGGTGCTGGTTAAAAACCGACAATCCCGGCGGAGGAAGAGCCACCAGTTTCCGTCTTCCCTGAGGGCGGGTAGGATCCCCTGGAAGGCTGACAACCCTGCCAGGCGTTCAAGGTCTTCCCGGGTATCAACACGCAATTCTGCCAGGGGCAGATGGCGGCAGCATGGGGCTCCGCCGCAGGAGGAACAGGGAGACTTGCTGAAATCGGTATTTCCCACCAGCTTCACAGGGTTTCGACTCGCCGTTTGGGCCCCTGCAGGCCCTCCGAAGGGATTTAATTGTTCTGTCATGGAGGTGAACTGCTCTGGAAACTCCGAAAAAACGGTAATATGAATCCAGCCAACAGGCTGTGTTTGTCCCATTATTGGTCATGCCAATTGCACATGGCTTCTGTAATTGGCTCTACATCAATTCAAAAGCGTGCGCCATTATATCCCTTTTATCTGACGTTAGGCCATATCCATCGTCCGCATTTCTCTCGAGAGTTTTTTGTAGTGCGCAAAAGGTTGTAACCTAGGCCAGATATAGTGGGGCAGGTCGGGAACCAACCCAGGGATGGTTTCGTCAGGGTAAGGAGTTACAACCTTTTGCGCACAATGTACAGGTTCTGGTATCCGGCCGGACTTTTCTACCCGTGAAGCATAGATGCCTCATGGCAGGTAACAGGAACCCAGATTTCTGAGTAGGAATCCAGCTCCTTAGGGCGGGATTCTTTGGTATAACATTCAAAACTAAAATCGTCGGCAATCTGAGCATTAGAAGAGGGCAGCCAGTTGGCATAAATAAACTTATGGGCATCCCGTATTCGTCGTACTGGGCCGTGATAGGTAAACACCGCGTAACGGTGAGGGGGAATGGTTTTCTCGGTATACAGGTTTGGAGGGTCGGAGACCTCATTTGTATCCACCCCGGCAAAGTAATTAAAGACCTCACCCTCATGTATTTTCGTTTTTCCTTCCATACGACAACATCCATAAAACCGTGATGGGCCGGTTTTCCTGGGAAGTTTCGAGAAAAAGAGCTTCCATATGTTCATAATATCTCTCGAAACCCGGTATCCGCTTAATTCTACATCCGCCGAGATTCCCATCAGGGTGATACCCGGATTTTCGATAAAACGAGGACCCGAGACAGGCGCAATGCTAAAATTTTCGGTAAAGACCCTCCCTTCGAAGGGAGGGTATTCCGGTAGGATGATGCTGTTCTTTCGCGCGGCCTTTGGAGATATGCCAAAACAGCGTTTAAAAGACCTGGTGAAGGCTTCATGGCTGTTGTATCTGCACCGTAGCGCGATTTCCAGAATGTTGATGTTTGAGTTGAGAACCTCATCCTTCAATTCGGATAGCCGCCGCTTGGTGATATAGTCCTTTACAGTATCCCCGATTACAAACTGAAACATCCGGTGGAAATGGAAGCTCGACATATGTGCTTTGTCTGCAATCTCATCCAAGGTGAGGGAGGAGAACAGCCGTTCCTCTATGTAGTGGAGGGCCTGTTGAATATTTCCCTCATAGGTTCCCGGATTAGCCAAAGAATTTCTCCATTATCGGCATAGTAGATCCTGTGTGGCGTTCTAGTTCATTACAGGCTTGAAGAAGTGATAAGTCATGAAATCGCCGACCCACCACCTGTACCCCAACGGGAAGCCGTTCCTCTACAAGCCCGATGGGAAGCGAAACAACCGGACTGCCCGTTACACTAAAGGGCACGGTGAACCCTGCCATGGCTTGACCATATAGAACGGAATTACCGTTCATTGTAACTATTTTCATCGGGTCATGTAATAGGGTTGGAGATTTTCCCGGGTCAAGATGTTTCGGTGCCGCAGTTGCGGTAACCGGACAGATGAAACCATCATATTCTGCGAGAAAAGCCTCAAGTCTGGCCATAAGACTTTCCCGTTTTATCATCCAGGTATCGAAGGTCTTTCGGCTGGTAGAAACCTGGGTATTCATGAGGGAAAAACCGTTTACCCTTTTATTTTGCAACTTAACCAACATCCTCAGGAACAGGGGAAGGTTCATCAATTCAAGGCTCAGCAGTGCCCCGAACACCTTATAACATTCAAAAACATCCATCGGGAGTTCACTCACCTGTACCATAGTAATACCGGTGTGCTCACAGCGGCGGATAAAATCCCTAATAGAACGTTTATAGCCATCATCAACCTCAATGCCCGGCCATGAGTCTGTCCAAAGGAATTTGAGCTTGCTCTGTTCGGGGGGGAGGAGATATCCCAGCTCGGGTTGAAAGGCATCGGGTCCGGAAATGATCGATACCCCCAGGGTGAGATCCTCGAGGGATCTGGCCACAAGCCCCGGAACCGCCATGTTTCTGGGGGGACGGAACCCTGTTTTTGGTCCTCCTGGGTGTAGACCGTATCGAGAAACCGCATAATCAGTCGGGCGTAACCCGTAAACACCGCAAAAATGAGCTGGAATTCTAATGGAACCAGCTAAATCACTCCCAACCTCGAGGAAGCTCATGTTGGACGCTACTGCAGCAGCCCCGGCAGTACTTCCCCCGGATGTCCGCGTTACATCCCAAGGATTATTCGTTACTCCGAAGATGGGACTGTTTGCTTGGAAATCCATGGCCATAAAGGGTAGGTTTGTCTTGCCAAGAATAACCGCCCCCTCCTTCCGTAAGCGGGCCACCACCGTGGCATCAAAATCCGGAACCTGTTGCGCAAAGCTTTTCATGCTGTTGGTGGTCCGGAGGTTTTTTGTGGCAAAGTGGTCCTTGATGGTAATTGGAATGCCCTCAAGAAGCCGGGGATTTCCCTTTTTGATACGTTCATCCGAGATCTTTGCCGCGGCCATTGCTTCCCTATAGTTGAGGGTAACAATGCTGTTAATTGCGGGGTTAACCGTTTCAATCTGCTGAAAGCATGTTGCTGTCAGCTCCTGGCAGGTAATCCGTTGCTCTTTAAGAGCCTGAAGGGTTGTATGCATAGTGTTTTGTGTAATCATGGTCTACTCCTTGTAGGGAATGGTACGCGGAGTAGACCGGGGCTTCTTGATTTTTTTTGCTGGATTCTAACGCCCAGGGGATGGAAACTGCCTCCACCTAACAGTTCCTAAGCTATGAAAAACGCTCAGTGCTTTGTTCTCCAGCCAGGGCACACCTCAAGCTTCTCGGACACTTCCATCGAGTTAACTGTCAGGTACCCAACGGAGAGGGTGCTAATTACCATTCTTAAGAATTTTAGAGGATCATACCTTACCCGTGAGCCCACGAAGAGCGTAAGGTATGATCCTACCAGAACCCAGGCTTAGCGATTCGCCCGGATGAGTTCTATACGCTGAAGAACCGAACCCCGGCTGGTGACCCCGTCTTCGGGAGTGTTCAGACAGTAGTCCACCAGGCGTTCCAGGGAGGTCTCGGCCACATGCATCCGGGTATCGCTGGATGCATAGTAGAGCAGAACCCGGCCGGAGGGCTCGGCGACGGCGCCGTTAATAAATACGACATTGGATACATCACCCACCCGCTCGTCCTGCTCCGGCGCTAGGAGGTACCCACCCGGGCGAGCGATGACCCGGGTGGGGTCGTCCAGGGCGGTCATGAAGGCGTAGACCACATACCGGAGGCCTGCCGCGGTGTTTCGCACCCCGTGGACAAGGTGAACCCAGCCCTGGGGGGTCTTTAGGGGCGGGGCTCCGGCCCCGTTTTTGCTCTCCTTGATGGTGTGGTAGACCCGTGGATCCAGGAGCCGTTCTTCGGCTATGACGGCACCCTCCATGGTGTCGGTCAACCCCCAGCAGATCCCGCCCCCGGAGCCGGTCTCGATGAATCCGTCCTGGGGCCGGGTGTAGAGTAGGTACCGGCCCTGAACAAATTCGGGGTGCAATACGACGTTACGCTGCTGGGGGCTGGGGGTAATCAGATCGGGCAGACGTTCCCAGGATTCCATATCCTTGGTTCGTAGGATTGCGGCGGTAGCGGTGGCGCTGCTGGTATCCCCCGGGGCCGCCCCGGGGTCCTTCCTCTCGGCGCAGTATATGCCGTAGATCCAACCGTCCTCATGCTGGGTCAGTCGCATATCGTAGGCGTTGGTTTCCTGCTCAGCATTCCCGGGGGGGTCAAAGAGCAGGGGTTCTCCGATAAATGTAAAGGTGTCCGTACCGGTAGGGCTCTCCGCTACCGCGAAGAAGCTCTTGCGATCCCAGCCCTCTACCCGGCAGACCAGGCGGTACCTGCCCTTCCAGAGGATAGCGCCGGCGTTAAACACCGCGTTAATTCCCAGGCGCTGCATGAGATACGGATTGGTCTCATACCGCAAATCGTAGCGCCACTCTAGGGGTACGGAATCTGCGGTTACCACGGGGTGTTGAAAGCGCTCATAAATCCCGTTCCCGGGCAGAAGTGCTTTGTTGGGACGGTTCACCCCGGCCTCAAATTCCGCCCGTAGGGCGGCAAGCCGGTTATTCCATTCTTCTCTTGTCATCATTAGGACTTCTCCTCTATGGAAGCCAGGAGCGCCCGGCTTCGTTCTAGTATTTCCATGCAGGCTCGGCCGTTATGGTAGGGGGTCTTCCAGAGACCGCCCTTCTCCCGGGTAAGGTCCGGCCGGTCCTGGTCATCCAGGGCCCAATGCCATTCGCCGTTCTCGGCGCGCTGGTGCTCCAGGCAGTACCGCCAGACGCCCTCGGCTGCCCGCAGATAGTCCAGATTCCCGGTGGCCTGGTAGGCATTGAGAAACCCCACAGCCCCCTCGGCTTGGACCCACCAAATCCGGGTCGTATCCCGGGTTTCGGGCTTATCCGGATCGTGATGTTCATTGGCGAGCCACCAACCGGCATGATCCAGTCCGCGATGGTACACCGCCGCAGCCATACGCCGGCCAACCTCGGAGGCTACCCCCCGGAGATTGGAATCACCCAGGACCTCTGCAGCCTCCATAAGCAGCCAGCTGGTCTCGATATCGTGGCCGTAGCTCACCGCCCGGTCCAGGCGCGACCAGTCCTCGGTAAAAAACAGCCCCTGGTGGTCACCCTGAACGACCCGCTGGGCAATAGTCCGGATCAGGGAGCCCAGGGCCTCGGCCACGGGTGGGGTGGGCTCAATCCGGTAGTAGTTGGTGTAGGCTTCCAGGACGTGGAGATTGGTATTCATGCTCTTCTCACAGTCCATGTCCACCGGGGACAGCCGGCGGTCCTTGGCGGGGCTCCAGTCGGCTTCGCAGGCCTCCCGGTACCCCCCGTGCACCCCGTCCCTCCCGTAGGTCTCCAGCAGCCGGAAGATTTCTCCGCAGCGCCGGCGGATGTCCTGGATTCGCTGCTCCTCGGGGAGCCGGCTGAGTCCCCCCGGTTCCCGGGACTGGGAAGCGCCAGATGGGGGTTCTTGGTGGCCCCGGGCATTCTCTCCGGTACGAACCTCAGCATTCCGGCCCGGTCCTTCGGCGGGGCGAGTCCGGGGGAGCTCCTGGGGTTCCCGCCCGGGACCGCCGAACTCAGGATTCCGCAGAAGCTCGCTGTAGCCGTAGAGGGCAAAGGCCTGGCCGTAGATCTGTTTTTTAGAAACCACCGGTTCCGAGCCGTCCCCCCGTACTGACCAAAAGAACCCCCCGTGCTCGGTATCCCAGAACCAGCGGTCCAGGTAGGTTTCGGCGTACTCAGCGGTTTCCAGCCACCGGGTGTCCCGAGTGCGGGCCCCTGCAGCGTAGGTCCAGAGAAACCTGGCATGGGCTACCAGCCCCTTGGCATGCCCGGGATCGCCCTTGTTCTGACCATCGATGAGCCCGAAAAACCCTCCGTTATGCCGATCCACGGCGTAGCGGTTCCAGTACGGAAGGATATTCTCATCCAGCTCCTTCCGGGCCGCGTCGGCCATCCACCTGAGCACCTGGGCATCGTAATCGTTTCCCACATCCACCTCCGTACCGGCACACGGGTGAGGCAGCGCTTCCTAGTGGAATCATTCTGGATCTCAATTCCGAAACCGGTTTCGTATTATGGTACAAGAATACGCTGCTTTCCCGGCTCTGTCAACGGATATTTAGACTTCCCGGGACCAGCCGGTGGGGCTGTTCGGGGGGCCGACCTTCCAGGAGGGATAGAAGCATATCCACTGCCTGGGATCCCAGGGCCTCCACGGGCTGACGGATGGCCGCCATGGGGGGGTAGAAAAAGTCCAGGTACTCGTAGTCGTCGTTCACTACCAGGGTCTCCAAGGCTGGAATTCCGGAGGCTTCGGGGCGGCTTTCGGAACCGTGGGGATGGTCGGTGCGGGTCAGGGTTCCAGGGTGATTCAAATGCCCGTGCTCCCTGAGCCAGGCCAGAGACTTGAACATGAGATTCCCTCCGGCAGAGATGTACAGCCCGTCGGGAATCTGCCCGGGGGCATGGGAATCACCCCCAAAGAGAGAGGCCATGGCCTTCCGGATGCTGGAAGTCTGGTAATCCCTGGACTCCGCCTGGAGACATTTCGGGCCGAGGATGTCCATGAATCCATCCAGACGCTCCTGGTTGTACCCCAACCCCCGGGGGCCGGTAATGATGCCCGGGATCCGGCACCCCGAGGCAGCCAGATGACGGGCAGCCATTCTGCCGCTTTCTCGGTTGTCGGTATCAACCCGGTAATGTTCAAAGGATTGGGTGCGCCCCAGGGTAACGAAGGGAATTTCCGATTCCAGGAGCAGCCGGGCTCCCCGGGGATCCAGGAGCTCGGCAATGACGATGATGCCGTCAACCTGCCGGGACCGCAGGGCCTGCTCGTAGATCGGGCCGGTATCGCTGCCCCGGCGGGGGCTCAGGAGGATAATGGAATACCCTGCCTCCGCCGAGCGGTGCACCGTGGCGGCGATGAGCTCCGCCCAGTAGCTCTCATCCAGGGGGTGGTCGGGATCCAGGGGCAGGAGCAGACCGATGCAGTTGGAGCGCCGGGATGCCAGGGACTGCGCCGCCGAACTCGGATGGTAATCCACGCGCCGAACAATTGCCATAACCCGTTCCCTGGTCTCTTCTCCCACATCGGACCGGCCGTTGAGTACCTTGGAAACCGTTCCCTTGGTAACCCCGGCCAGTCGGGCAATCTCGCTGATGGTAATTCGCTGAGCCATGGCCCATGATACCACGGGTTTTCCCCGGGTTCTACGCCCCGGGGCGGAGGAATCGTCCCGGAATAGGGGCGCCGGGGCGGGCTCGTTCAGGAACAGCGGGGAGAAGCTGCGTTCCATGGATCCCGGGATGGGCAGGCCGGTACCCAGACGAAGACCGATTACTAGGCCCGGGCCCTATATTGAGGGTGCCCAGTGTTCGGTCCTGAGACCCAGGGCGGATAGCAGCTGGTGGCGAAGCTCGGCGTAGGCACCGCTTCCGGGCTCCCGGGGGCGGTCCAGGAGAACCGGGGTATCCAGGGTGATACGGCCCGGCCTGGGTGCCAATACCAGGATTCTATCCGCTAGGATCAGGGCCTCGTCCACATCGTGGGTTACCAGGAGGATGGTTTTGCCTTCTTCCTCCCAGAGTGTAAGGAGATCCTGCTGCATCCGCATCCGGGTTATGGCATCCAGGGCACCGAAGGGTTCGTCCATCAACAAGATATCCGGATCCATTACCAGGGCGCGGGCCAGGGCGGCCCGCTGACGCATGCCCCCGGAAAGCTGTCCGGGAAAGTAGGATTCAAAGCCTGTTAGTCCGACCCGGGTTAGGGCCTGGGCCGCCCGGGTGCTGCGTTCCTTCCGGGGTAGGCCGCGGTATTCCAGGCCGAGTTCCACATTTTTTCGAATCCGGCGCCAAGGGAGAAGCCCATCCTGTTGAAAGACCATCATTGTTCTGCCGGATAAACGACACCGTCCCCCGCTGGCTGGGGTCAAGCCTGCAACCATGGATAGCAAGGTGCTTTTTCCGCATCCTGAGGGGCCCAGGAGGGCGACCAGCTGTCCGGGTTGTACTGAAAATGAGAGTGGTTCCAGGACATTCAAATCACCATAAACCTTAGAGATACCCTCCACCCGGATGCTGCCCCGGGGGACTTCGATTTCTTGGCTATTCATGTTGAGCGTACCTCCAAAGCAATAGTCTGCGTTTCAGTAGTTCCAAGACCACCTGGTCCATGAGGGCGGCAAACACCCCGATCACCACAATGTGGGCCAAAACACCGGACATATCGGCAATCTCCCCTGCAAAGGTGATGGACCACCCCAGGCCGATACCCACCCCGGCGACCATCTCCGCCGCAACCAGGGCGCGCCAGGCATTGCCGAAGCTGATCTGCGCACCGGTGATGATGGACGGAAAGACCTCGGGCAGGTAGATGCTTGTCAGGACCCGGAGTTTTCCCGCCCCCAGTGCCCGGGCCACCCGGATATGCAGGGGCTCAACCTGCTCCGCGGCGCTCATCACGCTTTGGACCATGGGATAAAAACTGGCCAGGGTAACTACGACAATGATGGGGCCGTCACCGAATCCCATGGTTATAACCAAGAGGGGTACCCAGGTTATGGGAGGCACAGATTGCAGAACCGACACCAGAGCCCGAAGGTACGTCCGCAGCCAGGGGAGAATTCCCGAGGCCAGACCCAAAAGGGTTCCCGACAGGGCTGCAGTCAGGTATGCGCTACCCAGCCGGGCCAGGCTGATTCCCAGGGCCTCGGCAAATTCCCGGCTCGAAAGGATCGTCCCCAGGCGTGCAAATACCTGGGGTATCCCCGGCAGCAAGAAGCTGGGAAAGAGTCCCGCAGCCCCCTGCCAAACTCCTGCGATGGTCGCGGCCACAGCGAGGTAGGCCAGGATCCGTTTGGTGATTATTCCCTTGCCTGCTGCCATGATAGATCCAGGATTTCATCCAGATTTACCGCGCCGGATAACAGGTTCTCCCGGCGCATAATGCCCTCGACCTGGTATATCCGGTCGATATCCTGGGCAGTCAGCTGCCAGTTGAAGGTGTTGGCACGGACGGCTTCCTCGATGACCTGGACTGCCGGAATGGGTCCCTGGGGGGTATCCAGGGTATCGCCTTGGATGAAGTAGTGGGAGATCAACCGGGCGGCCTGTTGGGGGTTGTCGGTCAGAATTTCGATAGCGTCCTTCTGCGCTTCTAGTACCGCCTCAAGACGGCTTCGGTCCTGCCGCCAGGTTTCGCCGCTGGTTATGACTACCATACAGGGAAAGGGCCAGTGATCACCGATCTCATAGATTTCTTCCACCGGAGCGGTGTACTGGGCTATTCGGGCGTAAGGTTCAAACAAGAAGGCGGCATCAACCCCGCCGGCTACCAGGGATTGCACTGCTACAGCAGGGGAGACATAGCGCATGGTCAAATCCCGTTTAGTCAGATCGGCATCGGGTAGTACAACATTGGAGAGAACCACATCAGCCGTTGATCCCTGCTTCTGGGATGCTAAACTCCGGCCCCGCAGGCCGGAAACCCCGGTTATTCCCCGGTCCTTTCGCACCAGGATGGAGTGGTAGCCCCGCTGAGCACCCCCAATGATCTTCAGGTCCGCTCCCCGGGAGGCCCAACTCAGGGCATTGGTAAAGCCTAGTACACCAACATCCAGGCTCCCGGTAACGATGCCCTTTATCAGATCGGTTCCGCTGGAAAACCGCACCAATTCTACATCCAGACCGTACTGGGCATAGAGGCCTGCCTCGTAGGCTACATGAACCGGTGCATCATCCATGACATTCACATACCCGATGACGGTACGCTCGGGGGTTTCTGCCGTTACAGGACCGACAATACCCAGGATGACTACCAGTACGAACAAAAATCTGAGACCTTTTATCATATGATCCTCCTTATGGTTTCTTTGTATATTAAGTCGCGTTAGTATGTCAACAATAGAAAGGCAGTTTTATTCAAGAAGGTTCATTCAAAACCCCGTTTTGGATGATCCATGCTCCTGAATAATAAATGTACGTCTTTTCCTGGGCACTAGAGATACCCGCCTCCTCGTGGTGATGCCGTTTCCACGGGGGTGGGGTATGCCGGGGGCAAATTAGCCAATTTTGGCTATGGAATTCCTGTTGCTCCATCCCTCAGGATGGTAATAGGGTACCGTGGCGACGTTACTCTAGGGAGGAGCATATGACTCAGACCACAATCCTGCGAACCCGGGATCCAAAGCATGTACGGGAATTCCTAAGCCTGGAACTAGTACCCGGTGAATCCCCTGACCGCCAGGAGCTTCGGCTTACGGATATGGAGGTTCGGGATGTGTTCCGTACCTGCCCCCTTCTCCAGGACGGTAAGCTCGCGACCCACCCTACACCGGAGAACCCTGTTCTCTATTTTAGAGACGGCTCAAAGATAGTCGGATCCAGGATCCTTGAACCCAGATCCGAAGAGCAACGGATTACCCGGGTCTACACCTATCCCGGGAGGGTGGCTACCGCGGTGTTGACCTTTGATCATCGCGGCCAGATGAAGGAAAACCGCCAGTACATCTCAACCCAAACCGGGAATTCGGTTAAGATTTTTCTGGATGAATCCTTGGTGGGATTTCTGCGTCATGAGGACCGGGCTGTTACCCTAAGCTATAAGGATGCCCAGGATCAGTGGGATGTTGAGGCTGTTGAGATTGAACATGGATGGCGATTACAGACCAGCATCAGCGGCACCCAAACCCAATTGGTCTTCGCCCGACCCGGTACGGCTAAACCCCTCGCCTTGGGGCTTCTCTTTCTGTTTACCCTGGGGTTCATACCCTACTACCCGAATTGAACCTGGACCTGTAGCCCCCACCCTCGAACCGGTACAAAAGTACCGCAAATTCCGAGAAAAAATGTGATAATTGTTACTCCCCGGATCAGAAAAGCAGCCATAGCATGGTACGTATCCGGGAAGAGAGGCCCGGAGAAAAATCCGAAGGAGGAACGGGTATGAAGAAGATCCTTACCCTGATGCTGGCCGTATTGGTGGCCGGCGCTGTGTTTGCAGGTGGAGGCCAGGAATCCGGGGACGATGGAACCCAGGAGCTGGTCATAAATTCGTATATGTCCGACCAGGCCCCCAAAGAGGCCTTTGAGGCTCTGGTGGCCGATTTTGAGGAGAAGAATCCGGGAATTTCGGTTACCGTGAACACCACGGCTCACGAACAGTTTAAGACTCTGCTGCCGAACTGGCTTACCAGCCGCCAAGCTCCGGATGTGGTAACCTGGTTTGCCGGCTACCGGATGCAGGCCTTTGCAGAACGGGGCTTGCTGGAACCCATTGGTTCCGCCTTTCCCAACAATGCCTTTGCAGCCCAGTTCCCCGATGCGTTTCAGAAGGCATCGAGCTACGACGGAGATATCTACTTTCTGCCCCAGAGCTGGTATTGGTGGGCGGTTTACTACAATACTGAGGTCTTCGACCGCTTGAATTTGAATCCCCCCAAAACCTGGGAAGAATTTCTCCAGGTCAGCGAAACCCTGAAGCAGAACAACATTGCACCCATCGCCATCGGCGCAAAGGACACCTGGACCGCCGGAGGCTGGTTTGACTATCTCAATTCCGCCATCAACGGGATGGATTTCCATGTAGACCTGACCGCCGGTAAGGTATCCTACACGGACCCCCGGGTCGTAGAAACCTTCCAGACCTTCGCGGATCTCAACCAGCGGGGGTACATTATGGACAACGCTACCAGCTACAGCTGGCAGGAAGCCGCTACCCTGCTGTTTAACGGTGAGGCAGGGATGTACCTCATGGGACAGTTCATTAAGGACGTCGCCCCCGAGGATGTAAAGTCCAAGATCGACTTCTTTACCTTCCCGAGCTTCGGCAGGTCCGGTTACGCCGTTGATA
Source organism: Spirochaeta lutea (assembly GCF_000758165.1). NCBI lineage: Bacteria > Pseudomonadati > Spirochaetota > Spirochaetia > Spirochaetales > Spirochaetaceae > Spirochaeta > Spirochaeta lutea. The sequence goes on from NZ_JNUP01000049.1 coordinate 28,260, forward strand.
CCCCCATTGACGGGTACATGGTTCCCAAGAATGCCACCAACAAAGAGGCCGCTATGAAGTTCATGGCCTATCTGGCAACCCCCGAAGCCCAGGCCCTCTTTACCGTGCCCCTGGGACGCTTGGCCGCGAATAAAAATGTACCGGTGCCCAACGAAGACGCCCAGAAGGGACTGGACATGGTTCTTGGCGCCGAGGGAGCCATGCAGTTCTACGACAGGGACGCTCCGGAGGAGATGGCCGCCAAGGGAATGAACGCTATTCTGGATGCTATGCAGAATCCTGGAGACATCTCCGAGATTCTGGCTAACCTTGACCGGGAGCGGGAGCGGATCTACCGGTAGGGGGGCTGTCCAGGGCCGCGGGACCGGGGTCGGGTAACGACCTGGAACCGGCGGCCTGGGGCATAAACCCCTGGGAAGGGGGTCCGGTTCGTCGGATTATGATCTGCAAACCGGGACCCTCGATCGTTTTTACTGCCTGGAATCTATGTTCCGGGCAGTGCCCTTGGAGGGGCGGCTGGAGCTTGCCTGGGGCCGGAATTTCCCGGTGGCCGAGGTTTCCGATGGCGGCTTCCGATGGCGGCTTCCGATGGCCCGGCAAATCAGATGGCTGGCTTTTCGGGTAGCCGGATACCCGCCGACGGGGAGTTCCCGGGCGGGAAGTGCTGGAGGCCGTAATATCCCGGAATCCGGTTGTCCGGGGAGGTCACCCGGGTCATGTATGGCAGACCACCGTCGTGCATGGCCGATCAGGGTGAGCAAGGCATCCATGGTCATTCGGGGCTTTCCGAGCCGGCTGCCGCTCCAAGGGCGGAATGCAACGATAGTGTGCAAAGGGCTGAAACTCTACGCCTGATATAACGGGGTTGCCAGCAATCCCGTCCCGGGGGGTAGGGATGCCGATGGGCATTGTTACAGTTTTTGCCCACTAGAAATGTAAAAGGGGCGAACCATGAAAATAGGAAAATTTACCGTACATAAACAACATCTGGCACCCTGGCTTTTTCTGGCGCTGCCCCTGGCAATGTACGCCGTGTGGGTCATTGTCCCGATTCTACAGAGCATGGTGTTCAGTCTTACCGACCGGGATAGTATCCTGTACGGCCGGCAGTACATCGGCTTGGGCAACTTTATCCGTCTGATCTCCGATCCGACCTTCCATTTGGCACTCAAGAATAACCTGTTCTGGATGATTGCCTTCGTTCTTCTGCCCATACCCATAGGTCTGGCCATTGCCATGTTCTTTAATCAAGACTTTCCGGGGGCCAAGCTCTTCAAGACGGCGTTTTTCATTCCCATGACCCTGTCATATGCTGTAATAGGCACCATCTGGGCATGGATCTACCACCCCGATTTCGGTGCCCTCAATTCCCTTTTTCGGTCCCTCGGGCTGGACAACCTGGCCATGCAGTGGCTGGGAGATAGGCGCTACATGACCGGGGCATTGATTGTGGTAGGGATCTGGCGCCAGGTTCCCTACGTTATGATCTTGTATGTGGCGGGGCTTAAGAACGTGCCGGTGGAGTTGGTGGAGGCCAGTATGATTGACGGAGCGGGCTGGTGGCAGCGTTTTGTCAGGGTGATTTTACCCATGCTGCGTCCGGCAACCGTAGTAGCCGTCACCATATCCATTATCGACAGCCTGAGAGCCTTCGACATCGTGTACGTCATGACCAATACCAAGGCCCGGGCGGCGGAGGTCTTGGCAAGTTACATGTATTCCAGCAGCTTCCAATACCAGGACTACGGGTACGGCTCTGCCATCGCGGTGGTACAGTTTGCGATTACCCTGGGATTCATCCTGGTTTACGTCCACAACACCATGAAGAAGGAGACTGAACTATGAGTACCCAAGCCCGGATCCAACAGCCCCGGTTCATGAAAAACCGACGCACCCAAAAACGGGTATTCCGCGTCGTCTTCTACCTGGGAGGAACCCTGCTGGTGGCCTTCTGGCTGATTCCGGTGGTCATTGCCTTCTTTACAGCTGCCAAGAGTATGGACGAGATTATGTCCAGTCCCCTCATGTGGACCCCCCCGGAATCCTGGACCTGGGAAAACTTCACCCAGGCGTGGCGGGATGCGGGAATGTCCCAGTACATGCTGAACTCGTTTATTGTGACCATTCCCTCGGTAGTGGGAACCCTGCTCATCTCAAGTTTGGGGGCCTATGCCCTGGCCTTTTACCGGTTCCGGCTGAATAAGGCCGTGCTCATACTCTTTGTTTCCGGCATGCTGATACCCTTCCAGATGCTAATGATCCCCGTTTTCCGGTTCTCCGACACCCTTGGGCTCATAAATACCTACGGCGGGGTATCCCTCTTCCATGTGGCGTTCCAGCTGGGATTCTGTGTGTATTTCCTCCGGAATTTCATGAGGACCCTGCCGTACAGTCTCATCGAAGCCACCCGGATGGACGGGGCCGGGGAGTTTACTATCTACCTGCGGATTATTATGCCCCTGGCTCTTCCCTCTTTGGCGGCTCTGGCCGTCCTGGAGTTTACCTGGATCTGGAACGACCTGTTGTGGTCCATCGTCCTCCTGCACTCCGATAAGGTAAAGACCATTACCCAGGGGCTGGCCAATATGCAAGGTGAGTTCATCACAAGCTACAATATGATCGCTGCGGGCTCCATCTTGGCCGCCCTGCCTCCCCTGGTAGTATTTTTGATCTTCCAGCGATTCTTTATCTCCGGGCTCACCGTGGGAGCTGAAAAGGGATAGTTCTTCCTTCCCCCGCCGGAGCGTGGGGTGGGGCGGGCTGCCTCTCCCGCCTTGCCTTCTCCGGGAATTTGGTTAACACTAAAAGAGTGGGGGATGTATGAAGGGTAGGAAGTGGATTCTGGTTTGTATGGTGATTCTACTGGCGGGTTGGACCGGATGTTCCCGAAATAACCAACCCGGCCCCCGGTCTACCCAGGATCTCCCTAGGGAGGCCCCGAATGCATACCCGAATTCGAACACCCTCGAACTAACTCCCGTCCAGGAATCTCTCGTCGCCAGGATACAGCAGGAGGGGGGATTGCAGGCTGCGGTACTACGTAGGGAGGAAGTGACCTCAACCATCATCAATGCCCGGACAAACCCCACCATGCCGGCAATCCGGCGTTTTAACCTGCTACTTCTGGACGAAATCTCCCGGCTTCTTTCGCTGCCGGTAACGATCAATGAGATCGGTATAACCGAGGTATTCGGTAAAGACGGGGTCATCCCGAAGGATGTCCGTTCGAATCCCCTCATTAGCTACACCCCGGATGTATTTCTGAATAACCATATCCTGGTGGGGAGTGTGACCCCCCTCCCATGGAGGACCAGGCTGATGGGATTCGTTCCGGTGGTGCCCTCCCATGTGGTTGTCCTTGCCAGGGAAGAGTTTACGGGGACCAGGGTCTCCGAGTTGGGTTCCCTGGGGATGGTTATTCCCCCCGGTTCAAGTTATATGGAATACTACAACCGCCTCTCAGAGATTCACGGATTTGAGCCGAACCTACGGATTGCCGGTGAGGATTTTGTACAGCAGGTTCTCGACGGCCGGGCTGATGCGACCCTTACCGATGCCATTGAAGCGGTCGGACAGCTGCGGCTGCATAGCGGATTAACTATGTTGGAGGGGGTCACCAATATTCAATACGAAAGCTGGGCTGTTCCGAAGGATGCCCTGGAGCTGAATAACCTTATCCGCCAGGCCCTGGACCATCTCAAACGGGCCGGTCTGTTTGATCAGTTGTTTTTACGTAGTTTCGGTTTTGATCTAAAGACCTACCACATGATGATCGGGTTCCGTCCGGAGGATGATGTGAGTCAATTATCCCTCACCCTGGAGGAGCTGGACTATATCCAGGGTCTGCAATCCCGGGGAGGAATCCGGTATGCCACCATGGTGAATCCCGAGGGCTACCTGCCCCGGGAGGACGGCAGCATAACCGGCTTTGATTACAACCTGGCAATCTCCATGGCCCGGGTGCTCGGCTTGGATTGGCAGTTCATTGTCCTTCCGGACATTCAGGCCTTCTTCACCCACGATGGAGAGTTTGATCCCCGGGTTATGCAGGGGGCGGGGGTCTCCTATACCCCGGACATCTTCCGTCGAGCCGATGTGCTGGTGGCACCCTTTGCGGTGAATGAGTGGCGTCAGCGCCTGGCCCGGTTTATCACCCTGTACCCGGCGGGTATTGCCATAGTGGGTTCCCATGCCCAGGATATTCGGGAATTTACCGATCTGGAGGGCTTACGGGTAGCCCTCCCTCCCGGCGGGTTTCAGGAGCCCTTGCTGGAGCAGCTGGGGGCGGAGCACGGATTTTCGGTAGAGTATGTGTACTATCCCGCTGAACAGGATGTCTTTGCCCTGCTCAGGGCGGGCAGGGCTGATGTCACCATCGACGGTACGGTGTTTCTTGCCCGGGGGATGCAGGAGATTCAGGGATTGTCGATAGCGCCCCTCTCCCTTTCGCTGGTCCCGGTGGGTTGGGCTGTAGCGCCGGAGAATACAATTTTGGCAGGGATCATTGAAAAATTCCTTCAATTGTCCCTGAGCACCGGGAGTTTTAACCGGTTTTGGACCGAGGCCCAGGGGGTTGATTTTGACTATTACCTGCGGCTTGTTTCGGGTACCTAGGGGGTGGTATGAAGATTCGTAATCAGCTGCTTCTTACCTTCATTCCCCTCGTGGTGCTGCCGGTGGTTACCATCATAGGGTTGTTTTCCTGGATTTTTACCGGGAATCTCCTCGATCAGGAGGGAGACGTGCTCCGGGCCCGGAACCGGTTATTGGTCCGGGAGATCGAGTCCCAATACGCAAGTCTCCAGGCCTTGGGGATTCATGAGGTTCCCTTCTACCGTGACCGGATGATTGAGGCCTTGGACTCCCAGCTGGGAGAATCCTCGGTTCCCGGAGCGGGCTACCTGATTGTCGGGCAAGATGGGCAGATACTGGGGCCTAAGGTCTTTCAGGATAGGAGGCTGTCCCCGGAGCACCTGACCCGGCTATTCGGAACTCGGCGGTTTACCCAGTGGGACGGTCTGCCTTGGGATCCGGACCTTGGGGCCATGTTGGCCTACTGGGATCAGGTGGAGCATCCGCCCTGGCGGGTTGTATCCCTCCAGAGCCGGGTTAGGGTTCTACAGCCCATCCGGGACGGAATGGTGTACACCGGGCTCATTGGTCTTGGTGCGGTGGGGCTAGCGATTATCGGGGTATTGGTAGCTGCCCGCCGGGTTTCCCTCCCCTTGATGGAGCTGACCGCTGCCGTAGGCCGATTTGACGGTACTCAATTAGAAACCGACAGCACAATAGGGTATCCCGGTGAGGTCGGGGTATTGGCCCGGGAGTTTAACCGCATGGCCCAACGACTGACCACCTTCACCCAGGATCTGGAAGGCTTGGTTCAGAGCAAAACCGAGGACCTGGAGGTGACCCAGGGGCAACTGGTGCAGGCTGAGAAGATGGCAAGCCTGGGACGCCTAGTGGCTGGATTTTCCCATGAGGTTAATACCCCCCTGGGAATTGCCGTCACTGCCAATACCCATGCCGATGAACTGTTACGGGAGATTCGTGCCCTGGTATTGTCTCCGGAGGTGAGTAAAACCAGATTGCTTGCCCTGCTCGACCGGGCAGGAGAGTCCTGCGGGCTGACTACCCAGAACCTAGAACGCAGTAATGCCCTCATTCAAACCTTTAAGCAGGTAGCCGTGGATTACCACGTTGAGAAACCCAGGGTCATAGAGGTGGAGGAGTTTCTCCAAGAGATTACCCCTTCTCTCCGGGCTTTAATCCCCTCGGACCTTGTTACGATTCAGATTTCCTGTCCTGGCGAGCTGAATCTGCGGACCTACCCGGGGGTGCTGTGGCAGGTGCTCAGTAACCTAACCCAGAATGCGGCTATCCATGCCTTTGATGGTCAAGAGGAGGGTTCCATCGGTATTGCAGTGTCCGGGGCCGGACCGGCCGGGGTTGAAATCCGGTTTCTCGATAACGGTATCGGGATTCCCCCGGAACTCCGGGATCAGGTCTTCGAGCCCTTCTTTACCACTAAACGCTCCCAGGGGAGCACCGGGTTGGGCCTTCACATCGTCTACAATCTCATCACCCAAAAACTCGGGGGCAGTATCCGCATTGAATCTCCTGAGAACCAGGGTACCTGTTTTGTGATTGGTATTCCGTCCCTAGCATAGCCATCCCTAGACAGTGAACCGGTCTACTTCGTGGGTAATTTTACCGATCTGCCCCGAGAGAGAACCGATATTCTCGTTCAAATTGGTCACCGCCGTGGCTATTTCACTGGCACCCTGGGCGATCTCGCCGATGGCAGAGGTAACGGTAGAGGCGATATCCTTGTTCTCGGTGTTCATGGTATTCAGGTCCGTTACCGCTGAACTGATGCGGGTGCTACTGTCATTTACCTCGTTGATGGCGTCCCGGATGGATACAATGGCCTTGGTAATCTCTCCCATACCTGCGGAGAGTTCGGTAACGGTAGAGTTGATTTCCTGGAAGGAGATTACCACCTGGCCGGTGGAATCATCTACCTGATCGAACACCTGGCGTGTCCCTTCAAAGGCGGAGGAGATTTCATGAATCTGGGAGACGCTTTGCTTCAGGGAGTTCTGGATGGTTTTGGCATTGCTCGCGGAGTTTTCCGCGAGCTTTCGGATCTCATCGGCCACCACAGCGAAGCCTCGTCCCTGGTCTCCCGCGTGGGCGGCCTCTATGGCGGCGTTCATAGCCAGGAGGTTGGTTTGGGCAGCGATGGTGTTTATAACCGAGGCGGCAGAGATCATGGTATCGGTTTGTTTTGACAAGGTTTCTACTAATTGGCTGACCTGGTCTATATCCGTCCGTGTACGGTTTACCACTTCGGTCAGATCCTTGCTCTGGGTAACCCGGGTTTCTACCATGGCATTGATGCTGTTAGCCTGGGCATTGATCTGTTCAACCGAGGCGGTGGTTTCTTCGATAGCAGAAACCTGGGTATCCACCTGGGTGTGCAGCCCCGAAAGGGAATCGCTGATCTCATGGATGACCGAGGCTGTCTTTTCAATATTATCCGAGAGGTTGTGAATGGTATCCTTGACCGAGGCGATATTCGCGCTGATCTGGGTGATGGAGGCTGAGCTTTCCTCCGATCCGGATACTATTTCATCTTTATTGGCTGCCATGGTCCGGCTTCCCTTCTGGACGGTGGAGATTATTTCCCGGAGTTTTTCCATGAGCAGGTTGAAGGCTTCTGCTAACAGCCCGGTTTCATCCCGGGAGTGAACGGCCAGGGTTTGGGTCAGGTCGGCCTCACCCTGGGAGATTTCTGCCAGCTGGTGCTGGACAAGACGGATGGGTTTTACGATTCTGCGGACTACCAGTAGGACCGTAAGGATGGTTATTGCCAGACCAACCAGGGTTGCGGCCAGGGTAATCATGAGGCTTCGGTTCAGGAAGGTGGTGAGGGTCTGGTTCGGTATCATGGTTACCAGGGAGTATTCCGAATCGAGGATCTGGTTCGCACTTACCAGCAGGGTGTTCAAGCCGATGCGCGCCTCGGCATAGTTCGTTTCCAGGAGGTCCTGGATAACCTGGGTGTTCACCAGAGAGGATAGGTTCTGCCCCGGGTAGTCCGGATTATTGGAGATGAGGATGGAGCCCTCCCGGTCTATGAGGGTGATGATGGTATCCGAATCGTTCCCGGCGTATTCTTGGAATTCCCGGGCTAGACCGGTTACCTCAATACCAACCCCGGCAACACCGATGGCCCGGCCGTTTCGGCGCATGGGGACGTTGACAAAGAGGGATGTTTCTTGGAGTTGGGAATTATAGTCGAGGTTTAGGATGTATTGCTGGGTGCTCTCCAGGGCTTGGTAGAACCAGGAGTCGTCGGGATCGTCGGGGCTGACTACCTCAATGAGTCTCTCGCCGTCCGCCCAGTAGTTTCCGGTTTGGACCCCTACCAGGAAGGTGGTGAAGTAGTCAAACCTGCTGGTCAGCATATCCAGATGTTCCAATACCAGTGCCCGGGTTTGGGGCTGGGATTCCGGTTCTCCAGCGGCAATCCAGTCTTGGATAAAGGGGTTTTCAGCAATGTTCCGGCTGCTTTCAATGGCCCGGGCTACCCGGACCTCTACCGGTGCTGCCAGGGTGCCGCTGATACTACGTAGGTAGGCGGGTTTTATGTCCTGGTTATAGACCCGTGAAGTAAAAACGTAACTTCCGAACCCCGCAGCCAAAATACCTACCAGCACAATTGCAGCTGTGGGGATAATAATCTTCGTGAGTATGCTGTTTCTCATATCTGCCCCCTGATTCTAACTATAGTGGATGGCCGGGGTATTGCAAGGTGGGGGGCAAGGAGGTTTCTTTCGGGTTAAGGTGCGCAAAAGGCTGTACCGTTCCGTATCGCCAATACCACTCCTGGGCCGGAGCCCGGTACAGACCGCTATATCCGGGGTCGATTACAGCCCTTTGCGCGTTACCGATTTATCCGGTTACCGGCGATTGTGAGACAGCATCTCCATGAGGCTGCCGCCGTTCTCAACCTGGGTGAAGCCCAATTGGCCCAGGAGCATTTGGGCGTAGGAACTCCGGGCGCCGCTGGCGCAGTAGACGATGATTTGCCGGTTTTGGGGCTGGAGTTCGGTGTAGCGGCTGGGAAGTTCGTTCAGGGGGATGTTTAAGGCGCCGGGGTAGGCGCGCATGGCGAATTCCTCCGGGGTGCGGACGTCGACCACCAGGGGGGCCGGGGTATCCGATGCGGTTTTGCTGGAGGACGGGGCGTTGGAATCACCCTGGGATGGGGTTCCAGCCTGGGAGAGCAGATCATCCATGGATGGGGCCGATGCCATACAGGGGCTTGAGACCAGGCCTTGGGAGAAGTTGATGGTCAGGGCGCTGTAGGGCCGAACCTTCGCGTGACGCTCGATACTGGTGAATCCTCCGAGGATGTTCAAGACCCGGGTGTAGCCCCGTTGTTGGAGGATTCGGAGGGCCAGATGGGCTCTGTAGCCCGAGGCACAGTGGACCAGGATGCGCTTGTTCCTGGGCAGGCGGTGCAGGTTTTCTCTCAGCTCGTCCAGATCGATATTGAGGACGCCGTCGATATTACCGTCTTCGTATTCCTCCCGGGTTCGAACATCCAGGATCAGGTCGTTGTTCGGGTCATAGGTTTCTTCCAGTTCCTCGGCGGTAATGGCCGGGGAGCTCTCCGAGAGGCGGTTCTGAGCTACCATGGCAGCGATGTTCACCGGATCGTTGGCGGAGGAGAAGGGGGGGGCATAGGCCAGGTCCAGTTCAGCCAGATCGTGAATGGTGAGCCGCCCGGTGATGGCCGAGGCGATGACGTCGATCCGTTTATCCACGTCTGCCCCGGCAGCCTGGGCTCCGAGAATGAGGCCGTCGGGGATTCGGTAGGTCAGTTTGAGGGCGAGGTCCCGGCTTCCGGGATAGTAGCCGGCGTGGTTTCCCTTGTGAATGGTGACCGCCTGGGCTGGGATGCCCGCTGCCGTTGCCTGGGCCATGCTGATTCCCGTGGATGCGGCGTTTTGGCCGAAGAGTTTTACCACGCTGGTGCCGATGGCGCCTGAGTAGCCCTTCAGGGGGCCGCCGGAGAGTTGTGCCAGGGCATTGGCGGCTGAGATCCGGCCCTGGCGGTTGGCCGGGCCGGCCAGGGGTAGCCGCTGGTTCAGGCCTGTCACCCGGTGGGTGAGCTCAATCATGTCGCCGGCGGCGAATATTGCAGGGTCGCTGGTTTGCAGATACTCGTTCACGAGGATTCCTCCCCTCTCGCCCATGGCCAGGCCGGTTTTCTTTGCCAGTTGGAGGGTGGGGGCTACCCCCACGGAGAGCAGGACGATATCCGCAGGTACCTCGGTCTTATCGTCCAGGATGACGGAGTCTTCGCAGATGGCCTCTGCCCGGCGGCCGGTGTAGAGGGAAACGCCCTGGTCGCGGAGTTCATCTTCCAGGACCGCTGCTATTTCATCGTCCAGGTGGGCCATGATGTGGGGGGCCATTTCAATGACCGATACTTCCATGCCGCGATGACTCAGGGCTTCGGCCATTTCAAGGCCGATGAACCCGCCCCCGAGAACCGCCGCGGTTTTATTGGATTCGTCGGCGATGGCCTGTTCCAGGGCGTCCATTTCGGGAATGGTCCAGAGGGTGTGGACATGGGGCTGGTCGGAGCCGGGCAGGGAGGGGCGGATGGGCCGGCCGCCCTGGGCGAGAATAAGGCTGTCGTAGTGAAAGGTTAGTTCTTCCGAGATACCCTGGTGGCCCTCGGTCCGCCGGGCGGTGAGGACCTTATTGGTGGCATCGATGGCTACGGCCTCGGTATTGATGTGAACTGTGAGGTTGTACCGTTGACTGAATTCTTCGGGTGTCTGGAGAATGAGTTCCCGGCGGTCTTTGATCTCCCGGCCAAGGTAGTAGGGGAGTCCGCAGTTTGCGAAGGAAATATATGGTCCTGCTTCTAGGAGGGTTATTTGGGCGTTTTCGTCTTGGCGGCGGGCCCGGGCTGCAGCGGTGGCTCCCGCGGCGACTCCACCGACGATGAGTATTCGTTTTGGTTTGTTCTGGTTCATGGTTTGCTCCTTACCTGTAGCCGGGTGACTATCCGGCGGCGTTTGTTTTCTTAATCGTGATTTCATTATATATAAAAAAGCATATATAATCAAGGGACGATGAAAAAAAATGCCGCCGGGGGCTTGGCCTTGATGGACCCCCGGGGGCATACTGGGATTCCATGGATACCAAGAAGCATATAATTGTGGCCGGTAATATCGGAGCGGGGAAATCAACCTTGGTGGAGGAACTGTCCAGGGCCTTGGGATACGTGCCGTATTTCGAGCCGGTACAGGAGAATCCCTATTTGGAGGATTTTTACCGGGATATGCCGCGCTGGGCGTTTCACTCCCAGATATACTTTTTAACCCATCGGGTTCAGTCTCACCATGTTCTGGCACAGCAGCCCCGGCCGGTGGTCCAGGACCGGTCGGTGTACGAGGACGCCCTGGTTTTCGCCAGGAATCTTTTTCTTGGGGGGATGATGACTGATCGGGATTGGAAGACCTACGAGGGGCTGTATCAGACGGTCACCCAACTGTTGCCGCCGCCGGATCTGGTGGTGTACATCCGGGCCTCGGTGGCCACCTTGGAGAGGCGCATTGCTAAGCGGGGGCGGTCCTTTGAAGAGGGGCTCGATCCTCAGTATCTGGCGGGGCTGAATGATTTGTATGAGCAGTGGATCGGGGGATTCTCCTTGGCTCCGATGATGGTTATTGAGGGGGATGAGGTGGATTTTGTAGAGGATTCCCGGGCCATGACGCCGATCCTCGGGGAGGTGCGCCAGCGCCTGGCCGGGTCCCAGGGATTATTGTTTGGCGAAGAGGGTCGATAGGGCCCATGGAGCGGTGTGCGGGTTTTCCCATGTTCCCCGAGGCCGGTCTCGTGGACCTGACGTGGGAATCACCCGTAAGAATGAAATGGCGGAGGAACCAAGAATGAAGACCCTTGAGCCCATCGGGCTATTAGCATTGGATCTGGATGATACCCTGCTGAATCACGATTTGCAGATTTCCCGGGAGAACCATGATGCCCTGGTGGAGGCCGAGGCCCGGGGCGTTCGGGTGGTGTTGGCCTCCGGGAGAGGCCCCTATGCCATGCGCTCCTTCGTAACGTACCTTGAGATGGATCAGCGGGAGGGCTACGCGGTGACCTTCAACGGCGCCTTGGTGCGTAGGACGGATACCGGAGAGGTGATTTTTTCCGAGTCCTTGGCGGCTGATTTGGCGGAGGATGCCATGGCCTGGGCGGTGGAGCGGAATCTTCCTGTTCAGACTTACCGGGATGATACCATTTATGTGACCTTTGAGACGGAGTATACCAGCCTGGACGCACGGCTGACCCACATGAAGCTCGGGGTGGCCAGTCCCCGGCAGATTCTGGATTGGCGGCCGGTTAAGTATGTGATTCCCGGGGATCCCGAGGAGTTAGCCGAGCGTGAGGTGGAACTCCGGGCGTACCTGGGAAACCGGGCCAACGTATTCCGTTCCAAGCCCTTCTTCCTGGAGGTCATGGCACCCGGGGCGGATAAGGCCCACGGGCTGCGGGCCCTGGCGGAGCATCTGGGGGTGGATCGCCAGGAGGTGATGGCCATCGGTGATGCGGGGAATGATGCAGGCATGCTCGGCTGGGCGGGTTTGCCTGTGGCTATGGCAAATGCCATTCCTGAGGTAAAACAGTTGGCACGGTGGGTCACCACCCGGGATAATGATAACGCCGGTGTGGCCGAGGCCGTGCGGCGCTTTATTTTGGGGGAGTAGCATGCGGGACTTACCAGGGTAATCCCGCATACTCTACCGAGGGCGCAAAAGCATGGTAAAAATGCCGGATATAGGGTTCCATCCAAGGCCCACCCCAGGGATAGGGCCGTCAGTACCGAAGGTTTCAGCCTTTTGCGTAGTATCCACGGTTCCGATTGGAAGACTATTTTTCCCGGCAATACGGCCAGGCGAGTATTCCGCCCTCTAACACCTTGATGTTCGTATACCCCTCCCCTTGGAGAATCCGTGCGGCTTCATATCCCCGGAGGGAAATCTTGCAGAAGGTAATGATTTCGCTGTTCTTGTCTTGGGGGAGTTCAGATAACCGGTTTCGTAAGGCTCCGAGGGGGATGAGGCGCTCTCCGATTCCCAGGCGCATTTGCTCAAACTCGTCAGGGCCCCGTACATCCAGAATGAACAACTCTTCCTGGGCCTGTACCCGATTGTACAGCTCCTCAGCACAAATTCCGGTGAACAGGTTGTTCATCTTATTCTGCAGAACATGACTTACCCCGATACCATTATCGATGGCAAGGGAGAAGGGGGGTGCGTACGGCAGGTCCAGGTTGGTCATATCGTCAACGGTTAATCCTCCCTGGATAGCCACCGCCGCCTGGGCAACCTGTTTTGATACATCCCCGGTCCCCACACATTGGAATCCAAGAATACGCCGGGAATCGCGGTCTGCGACCATGTAGGAGATGAGGGGAAGTCCTTTCATGAACCCGGGCTTGTCGGGTCCGGAAGCTACCACACAGATGGGATTGAAGCCTGCCGCTTTGGCATTGTCAAAGGTCAGGCCTGTCGAGCCGGCTATGAAGTCGAAGACCTTGCAAATTCCGGTTTGTACGGTGCCGGGGAAGGACGGAAGCGGCTGGTTGGCCTTGGCGGTTTCTGTCGCTGCATGTTCCCCGGCTACCCGGCCCTGAAGGTTTGCCAGGTCTCCGTAGGGAGCTAGAACGGGTTTTCCCGTAAGGCGATTGTGAACCTCAATACAATCCCCTACGGCAAATACGTTCTTTATGCTGGTTTTCATGTACTGATCAACTACAATCCCGCCGAGATCCCCGATTCGGATGCCCGCCCTTCGGGCTAGATCTACATTGGGTTGTACGCCCACGGCGATGACCGCTAGCTCGGCTGATAGTTCAGTTCCATTGGAAAGTTTTACTGCCCGGAGTTTATTAGAATCACCTAAAAATTCCTGCACCCCATTGTCCAGGATGACATCAGCCCCCTTACTCCGGAGGTGCTGCTCTACCAGGGATGCGAGTTGGGGGTTCAAGAAGGAGAGGATGTGGGGGAGCATCTCCACTATGACCACCTCGATTCCGGCTAAATGCAGGGCTTCAGCCGTTTCTACCCCGATAAGCCCCCCGCCCACTACCACGGCTTTCCGGATGGATCGCTGGTCTCTGATGGCTCGCAGGTAATCCGCATCCTTTAAGGACTGCAGGGTTGTGATTCCTTCCAGGGTAATACCCGGTATGGGGGGCATTTTCGGACGAGCGCCGGTGGCGATAATCAATCGGTCGTAGGGGAATTGCCTGACTGATCCATCCTCCAGAGATGTTGCAGTAACAACCTGATTTTTCGTATCGATCTCCGTCGCCTCTGTTTGGGTCAGGGCGGTGATCCCCTTGGCCTTCATAAAGAATGCGGGGTCGCGAACCACCCCGGTGGGGGTGCTGATGAGTTGGTTTCGGTCGTCAAAAAAACCGCCTACGTAGTATGGGTACCCGCAGGAAGCCATGGAGAGGTGAGGTTCTTTTTGAATTATGGTTATTTCCGCCTTGGGGTTAATTCTTCGTGCCCGGGCTGCTGCCTTGGGACCTGCCGCCGATCCGCCGATTACAATAATGTTCATTTATCCTCCAGAATCCGTATTATATCAAACAGTTCTTCCCGTAGCCGGAAAAAACGTTCCTCACTCAGGGACTCTTTGTTCAGCCGATTCAGAGGCATGTTTACCGCCTGCTGTTTTTTCCCTAGGCCCGATTCGGTAATGGAAATGAGGACGGTCCGTTCATCGGATTGGTTTCGTTGGCGTTTAAGCAGTCCGTTCCGTTCCATTCTCTTCAGGAGGGGTGACAAGGTTCCGATATCCAGCATGAGCCGCTTGCCGATGTGGCCGATGGTCACCGGCGATTCTTCCCAGAGCACTAAAAGCACGAGGTATTGCGGATAGGTTACATGGAGGGAATCCAGGTATGGTTTTAACGCCTTGAGAACTGCCCGGGAGGCGGCGTAGAGGGCGAAACAGCATTGGTTATCCAGGTTTATGGTATTTATATCGTTGTCGATTGTATTGTGCACAATATAAATTGTACCATGACTTGTTCTACGAAACAATACCATTATTGCAGGCCTCGGGATGGGGGGCGTGCCCGGAGGAGTTTTCTACATGACCCTATTTCACCAGTGTATTCCCTGTATTATGAAGCAGATCCAGTCGCTCATTGAAATTTTAGGTTTACCCCCAGGGGAGGCCATGGCAGTTATGGAATCCGGTATGAGAATGATGCTGGATCGTGGGGATTCTATCACAACCCAGCATATTCTGCGGCAACTGTATGACCATATTCATGGCACCTATTTCCCCAACCTGGATGTGTTTGATCCGTTTCGGGAGCTGAAACGGGATGCAAATCTTCGGGTGTCGGTGATTCTTCCCTCCTTCGAGAAGGTCGTGGCAGGCGCCGATGATCCCTTTCGTATGGCTGTTCGGGGTGCTGCGGGGGGGAATATTATTGACTACGGAGCAATACCCCAGGGCAAGGTCTCCATCGAGACGGAGGTGGCTAGGATTCCACAGCTCCGGTTCGCAGTGGACCGGGTGGAGGAGCTCCGGAGCCGGGTCGGTGGCAGTAGAACCATTCTTTTGATTGGGGACAACGCCGGTGAGATTCTCTTTGATGCCCTGTTGGTGCAGGAAATACAGCGCTTGAATCCGGCAGCAGAGCTCTATATCACCCTGCGTCATGCTCCCATCATCAATGATGCGACCCTGGCTGATGCTTCCTTCCTTGATTTGCATCCCGGGGTCAGGGTGATTTCCAGCGGGAGTATCTATCCGGGGACTATCTTGGCTGAAACGACCCCCGAGTTTAGGCAGTTGTTTGGTAATGCAGATATGATAATCGCCAAGGGCCAGGGAAACTATGAAACCCTACTCCATGAGCAGCACCCGGGTCTCTTCTTCCTGCTCAGGGCTAAATGCAGCCCCGTAGCTCAATCCCTGGGAGTGTCCCCCGGGGATCTTGTCGTCACCCGGAGCCCCGAACTCCCAGGCTGAGCAGGGCGGGCCAGGGGTTCGTACTGCGCAATTTCCGTCGGGTACGATGGGTCGGATGGGCATAGGATGGGGCAGGGGATGAGGAAGTGCTCCGGGTTCGGGATGCGGATGTCAGAGCCGGGAGCAGTGGAATCACCCTAACACCAGAATACCCAGAGGAGACCCTGTATGTCAGAACAAACCAAGGTAGTGAACCCCATCGGGCGGGTGGAGAAGAGCCCCGAAGGAAAGATTGTAGCGCTGGAAGAGCCGTACCGGCGGGGCCTGGCCGGGCTTGAGGGCTTCAGCCACTGTATTGTCGTATGGTGGGGGCATGCCCATGAGGAACACCGGGACACCGTGCCCATGGAGCTGGAGCTGCCCTATGCCCCGGGAATTCGGGCTGGGATATTCGCCACCCGCAGCCAGATTCGGCCGAATCCCGTCAATTGTACGGTGGTTCGGATTGTAGGGGTGGATATTGAAAAGGGGATTCTACGGCCCGATGAACTGGACGCGTTTGCGGACACCCCGGTGTTGGATATAAAGCCCTACTACGGCTGCCTGGATAGGGTGCGGGATTACCGCCAGCCCGACTGGGTTCCCGGAGAGTGGGGAACATGGTACGTGCCAATTCCCGAACAAACCTGGTAGAATGATCCCATGAAACCTGAAATTCTCCACCTGCCTCCGGTTTTTCTGGCCGGGGCGGGTTTTTTCGGCAATCCCTTTACCTCCCATGCAGCCTGGACCGAAGAAAACGAGATCGGCCTATTGTGGAACCGGTACTTTTCCTTGATGACCGAGGCTGGATTTTCCTATCCCGGGGGGCAGGCTGCTTCTTCGGAAGCGAAGGCGGAGGGGGATGGGGAGGCGGATGGGGCCAACCTGAGGGCCGGGGAATGTGCCGGTGCCTCCGGGGCTGCCATGCCCGGTGAGTTCTATGAGCTACACATCCTCCATCCCCAGAGTCTGAAAACAGGTGACTACGAGGTCTTCGTTGGCCACCAGGTTCCCCTGGA
Organism: Spirochaeta lutea; assembly: GCF_000758165.1. NCBI lineage: Bacteria > Pseudomonadati > Spirochaetota > Spirochaetia > Spirochaetales > Spirochaetaceae > Spirochaeta > Spirochaeta lutea. Next base: position 44,858 of record NZ_JNUP01000049.1, read on the forward strand.
AGATCCGGTTCGTTGGGATATCCGGTTTTCTACTAAGGTACTGCCGGGCGGGGATTATGCGGTTTTCTGGCTGGCTGGGGAAGCCATGACGGACGATTGGACCCGGGACCTGGAGCTGCCCGAGGGGTACCGGGTGGATACGGGGTTCTCGGTGAATAAATATGACTATCGCTTTAAGGGCATGGACCGATTGAGCGAGTCGGAGATTCAGGTGTATGCACCCCTGCGACGAGACTGACCGGCGATTACAGCGGGTATTTGATCTGGTAGAGGAGTATATCTCCGGTTCCTGCACCGTGGAAACCATGGCCCGGGAGGCTTGTTATTCCCTGTTTCATTTTATCCGTATCTTTACCCGGGCAAGCCTCTACTCACCCTATGAGTACCTCATCCGCAGGAGGGTGGCTTCAGCGATGGGGCGGGTGTTCCGGGAAGAGATGCGTATTACCGATGCTGCCTTCGAATACGGCTTCGACAGCGTTGAGGGCTTCAGCCGGGCGGTGAAACGATGTTGCGGAAGATCGCCGAGCCAGCTGACCCCGGAAATTTTGTTCTATCTCCCCAGCCCCTGGTCGGTTCCTCGGCTGGAAACCTATCGCCGGGTCTGCCAGGGGTCGGAGATCTGCGCTTGGGATGAGCCGGGTGTGGGGCGTTGGTGGGGGGACGGTGCTGGTGAAAAGGGTGGCGGAGAAGACTGTGCTCCGGGGCCGGCCTCCAAGCAGATACGGGCCATCGCCTTTGAATACCTTGGGCAGCAGGGGTTCGGCTGCCTACTCTCTCTAAGAGAGGCGGAAGAGGTGGTTTCCCACGCTATAGGATCAATACTTCCAAACAGGACCGGTAGGGCTATCTCCCCCGGGGCTCCTCATCCGGATTCTCAAAACCTGTTCAAGGTGCTCTTGACCCATGAGGCCTGTGCCCGCAGAACGGAGGAGATGATCTAGTCCGCTGTATGGGATCAGCTTTAGTGCAAGGTCAGACATCTCGTCGGTGTTCATCAAACCCCGTAGGTAGTGCGCAAAAGGTTGTAAACGACACTAAAGATAGCGGCGCAACCAATCATTTCACCCATGGGTGGTGTCGCCGGGGTGCAATGGTACAACCTTTTGCGCACTATAAACCTCATTCAGGCCCGGCGCATTTCCTGGTGACGGCGAATACCCGCCGCCCGTTCTGGGCATTCCTCTAGAATTTCACCTAGATCCATGGAAAGGGATTACCCTGTCAGGTAGTCCATGTAGGCCTGCATATCCTCCGGCACCGGTTTTTCGGCCTTTTCGAAGCGCTTGAACCGGCTCTCCAGCTTGAGAATCTCCTTCCGGGTGCGGTTGTTGTACTTCATATCCAGATCGCTGAAGAGGGGACGCTTTGCCATCTCCTGGCGGCGTTCCTTGGGAAAGGGGCAGAACCGGTAGAAGATATCCCGGGCTACAGGGTTCAGCCTGACCTTGTCCTCGTACTCGTGCATCACCCAGGTGTAGTAGTCCAGGGCGAAGCGTTCACGTTCCGTGCGGGTTTTCCCAATGAAGTCCTTGATCTTTTCCTTATGGGCCGAGGAGAGGTGGGGGTTCTTTTTATAGAAGGCCAGGTAATCGTAGTACGCACCCGAGAGCCCCCCTTCTACGGCATCCATCCAGTTGGGCCCCGCTACAACCCGGGATAGTTCCCATCGAAGATGGGCTAACACGTGGGTTATGGCCTGATCTGCCTGGCCGGCGAAGAAGGCCGGCACCATAATTCTGCCCGGGGTATCCTTTTTGGTACCGTCGATCTCCTGCCACATCATCATCCGCGAGCCTGCTCCGGGGTACAGGACAATGTTGGGTGCCACGGATTTTTTTACCAAATCGCTGCCGAAATGGTGGCGGCAAACTGTTTCCCGGTGAAACAGGGTGAAGTCCCGTTGATGAACGGCCTCAATCCGGCTGGATAGGGAGTGGGGATCCTGGAACAGCCCGGATATCCGACCGCCTTGGAGAGACTGGCTGCAGAGAACCGGCAGGGCGTGGTTGCGGCCTCCTGCCAGAAGCCGGGAAAGCTGGGGGGCTATGAGACTGAGTTCCCAGCGAACCCGGTCCTCGGGGGTGTCCTGGTATTCTTTCTGTTTGCCGCGTTTACCCTGGGGCTGCTTCCTCTGTTTCCGGAGGGTTTCTGCGAAGCCCTCTCCCATTTCGGTAATGGAGGGTTGCACGGTCCCGGTGTAAATTTTTTCCAGAAAATAGGGAAGGGTCATAACGGGAACGGGTTGTTCCAGGGAGAGAACCTGGGAATACAGGGCATCCAGCTCGATCAGCTCCTCCCGGGTAACCAGGGTTTCATCCACCAATCCGAGGTGAAGCATGATGCCGGGAATGAATCCCTTGAGGTCCGAATCGATGACCTTCAGGAAACAGCGCTCATAGAGCTTCCAGTACCGGGAGGATATCTGGCTGCGGAGCTGCTGAGCTTCCTTAGTGCTACTGAAAACATCCTCCATTCCGGCAAGACGCTGAATGAGTTCGGTAAACTCCCGGTTGAAATCGCTGCCCATCTCGGCAAACCCCAGCAGCTGGGCCAAGAGCCCGTTGTACTTATCCAGCCGCCCGAGCCTGTCGGATGTGCCGCCCCCGGATTCCCCGGCCACAGCACCAACTCGAGCCCCCGGAGCACCAACCCCGGCCACAGCACCAACTCGAGCCCCCGGAGCACCAACCCCGGCGGCACCGGCACCGGTACGCAACTCGGCGCCGGCTGCTCCGGCGGATAGTAGGCCTGAGGCAGTAGCGGCTGATGCCGTGCGGCTGGTGAGGTGCTTGAATCCTGGATAATCCCTGGAAATATCCCGGCCCAGGAGCTTCAACCCGTCTACCCGGCAGCGCCAGGAAAAGCGTTGGAGATAGGTTAAAAACCGGCCGTAGGATGGTTCGCCGGACAGGGAATATCCCGCCCCGCCGACGGATTGGGGAGCATTCGACCCGTCAGGCGAAACTGAGCTGCCTGATTCGGATCCAGCCATCGACCCGGCGACGGACGCCCCCGGGGCGGTTCCTGAGGCAGTTCCTGAGGCAGTTCCTGAGGCAGTTCCTGAGGCAGTTCCTGAGGCGGTTCCTGAGGCGGTTCCTGAGGCGGTTCCTGAGGCGGTTCCTGAGGCGGACTGGTCACCGGCAGGGGGTCCCTCGGCAGCTATGCCCGGCGGGGTACCGGGTCCCGAGGCCATAAAGCCGTAATGGTCCAGCTCCAGGACCCAGCCCCGGGGGCCGTAGAGCCTGGAGGTAAGATCCAAGATCGCTTGCACCAGATCCCTGTTGGCGGTCAAGAGGGTGGCCAAATACTGGGACAGCAGCTGGAACACATAAAAGTTGCTGGGCTCATCCTGGGAAAAAATCCCCGCCAGGGTCTTATCGTCCTTGGCAATGAGGCGCTTGAGGAACAGGTATTGGGGATAATCAATCATGTTTTCCACGGGATGGTCATCAAGATCGCCGTAGAGCTCCAATGCCTCCTGGACCCGGTCTAAAAACAGGTTAGGATCCCAGGGTTCCAGATTCACCGATTCAAGGGCTCTGGCCCTCCCCTGGAGATAGGCCGCATACTCCCCCAGCGGGGAGGTCTCCCGGGTCGGCTTCTCGGGTGGTTCGGGACTCTGGCCGCCATGAACCGTCCCGGGGGATTGGGATTCCTCTTCAGGTTGGGGTGGTTCTTGGGGTGATTCGAATGCCCGGACATCCCCCAGGGCCTGGGGGGGCAGGGCCAGGGCAATGGAATCCGCGATGGATGCCAGCTTATGCCAGAGGTAGCGGTAGTTTTTTGCCAGGAAGAGGGCAGAATCTATTCGCTGGCGCAGCGCCCGGAGTACCTGGAGGTTGAGGGCCATGTTCTTCTGGAAGGTCTCCAACAGCTCCTGGGATTCCACGGGTGTACTAGAAATAATACATTCACTCACGGTCCGGATGGACCATTGCTCGGGTTCATCCCGGGTGAAGCTGGACACTCCGCACACCGATTCACCCTTCAGCAGGCCCACCCGGTGGCTTTGCTCCATGATCTGCTCCGGCCGGATGGGCAGCTCCTCGCCGGAAAAGGCCAGGAGCTCCGCAAGCCCGGAGTGCAGCAGGATCAGGGCGCGGTTGGGCCGTCCCTGGATGGTCAGGATGGTTCCCGGAGGAATACTCTGGTGGTTAAGGGCTTGGGCTGGATCAAAGAGCATACATCTATTTTAAACCGAAAAGCCGGGGTGCAACAGTCGGTTTATGGATAATCATTCTGACCAAAAATGGCTACACGGTTGCGACCGCTGTTCTTGGCTTGGTAGAGGGCCTGGTCCGCCCGGCTGATGAGGGTATCCAGGGAGAGAACCGGGTCTTGGGAAAGCTCGGCCACGCCGATGCTTATGGGCACCGGTGCACCCAATTCGGGCTGGTTCAGGCCGGCTGAGAGACTGCGGAGCCGCTCAGCCAGGGCACCGGCCTCGCTTCCGGGGGTTTCGGGCAGCACCGCCACGAACTCCTCGCCCCCCAATCGGCAGAGCAGATCGGTGGTCCGCATCTCCTGTTGCCAAAGATTTGCTAACCGGATCAGAACCTTGTCGCCCACCCCATGGCCGTGGGTATCGTTAACCTGTTTAAAAAAGTCCAGGTCGATCATCAGGACCGATAGGGGGTGCTCCGACCGCCGGGCAGTTTCGTAAAGCAACCGTCCCTCGATGTGCAGACGGTGGCGGCTGCCGAGGCCGGTGAGGGGATCGGACATGGCCAGCTGATAGGTCTTGTCGTGAAGCCGGGCGTTTTCCAGGGCGATGGCTATGTGGTCCGCTACAATCCCGGCCAGGTGCATGTGGCGCTGCTGGTAGGTGTCCGGGGTGGTGCTGTCCAGGGTAAGTAATCCGATCACCTCGCCGCCCCGGATGAGGGGAATCCCCATCCAGGAGAGGATTGGCCGTTCCTCTTTCATGTAGGTAAAACTCGGAAAATCCCGGGAAAGGTTGTTGGTTGCCATGGGGTGTTTTTCTTGGATGGCCCTGGTGCTGAGGCTGTTTTTCTTCGGAAAGGGAATGGTGAGCTGGTTGACCGCCCGGGGATTCTTGAATCCGAAGGAACCCACTACCCGGGTGTGGTCCTTTTCCAGTATTTGAAGGCTTGCGGTGTCGTAGGGGATCAGTCGCCGGGTATGCTCGAGGATGTGGGTAATGGTTTCTTGAAGGTCCAGGGATGATCCGATAACCCGGACGATTTCCTGGAGGGTTTCCAGTTCCTGTAGATCACGCTCCAGCTGAAGTTCCATCTCCTTCAGGCGGCTGACATCCGCATCGCTGCCGATATAGTAGGCCGCCCTGCCGTCGGGTAGACGGCCGACGGTCCTGCCCCGGTTGTAGATCCAGTGATACTCATCCCGGGCGTCCCGCATCCGGAACATTTCATCAAAGATCCGGGACTCCCCGCTTAGGGCCCGCCGGGTGGCTTCCTCTACCCGGGGCCGGTCTTCGGGATGAACCAGATCCAGCCAGCCCTCGTGGCTTTTAATATCCCGGTCGGGCAGCCCCATGGACGTCCAGACATCGCTGGCGAAGGTACGCCCCGTGGCATACTCGGTTATAAAGACCCCGACCTCCGAGAGGGCTTGCTGGAGCTCCGGCTCGGTAAAGAACAGGTGGTAAGGAGAATTGTCTTTTTGTTCGCGAGGTGCCATACGCTAAGTATAGTGTTGTCTCCGGGTAAAATCACCTTTCAGAATATCGGGGCTTTCCTGGGAACCAACATGGAGTCCGGCGCACTGTTCTTTCTAGATTCAGAAAAAAATCCACCGTTCTTACACGAAGGTTCTCCGTCAACCGTCGGATACTAGAGGGCCCGGGCGGAATGTCGGTTCCGGCCGGGGCTGAGACAATCAAAGATAGTTGGGAGCAGTACAATGAAAGCAGTCTTGTTTAAAAAAGGGCGGAATCCGAATGAACTCCTGGTAGTTGGAGAGGCAGAAAAACCCGTACCTACCAGGGATGACGAAGTGGTAATACAGGTTCACGCGTCATCGGTTAATGCCGCTGATTACCGCATGATGAAGATGGGGATAGCACCCAAATCCAAGATATTCGGAGCGGATATCGCCGGGGTCGTGGAATCTGTGGGGAGCCGGGTGGTGCGCTTTAAACCCGGGGATGAGATTATCGGGGATCTTTCGAACGCAGGGTTCGGGGGATTTGCCGAGTATGCGGTAGCACCCGAAGGGGTTCTGGCGCCAAAACCATCACGCCTATCCTTCGCTGAGGCGGCAGCCCTGCCCCTGGCAGGGGGCACAGCCCTGCAGGCTCTGAGAATGGGAATGGTCTCACCGGGGAAAAGGGTGCTGATTGTGGGAAGCAGCGGCGGGGTGGGTAGCTATGCCCTTCAGCTTTCTAAGCATTTCGGCGCCGTAGTGACCGGGGTTTGCAGCCCGGGGAATATGGAGCAGGTACGGGGATTGGGCGCTGATCGGGTCATTGATTATTCCCGGGATGGGTTTGATGATGAATACGGTGTGTACGATGTAATTATTGCAATTAACGGGAGTTACTCCCTTGTAACCTATAAACGGTGTCTTGCCCCAGGGGGCGTTTGTGTGTGTGCCGGGGGATCCCTGGGACAGATTTTCAGATCCCTCCTGTTCGGAAGATTCCTTTCCTTGGGTTCAAAAAAATTCCGAGTGTTAAGTGCCAAGGGGACGGCGGAGGATTTGTTGACCCTCGCACGGATAGCTGATGAAGGGGGGATACGCCCTGTCATCGAGGCTGAATACCCCTTAGCCGAAACACCCCAGGCAGTCGGACACGTTATCTCCGGGCATGCCCGGGGAAAGGTGGTCATCCGGGTACCATAGCCCTGGTCCGGGTACCAAATGCACCAGGGATGGCAGCGGAAAGCCCGCAGCCCGGGCCCGGCGTTCCGGCGAGGGGGACCGAGCCGGAGGGCGCCGGGTGGGCGGAACGGTTCCGGGAGGTGGGGATCTGCCGGCGGCGGGGAAGGTGCGGGGCGGTGTCTCCGGCCCGGGGGAGGACTTGCAGCGTACAGCCCGGCCGGGCGGGACCGGAGCGGGATGGGGGATAGGCGGGGTGCGGGGGCGGTTGTTCCGGGCTCGGGGCGGTGTGGGGTGCGGGGGGTTGATGTCGGCTCCGGGTCGCCCGGGGTGCCCGAAAAAACCGGAAAAACCGGAAAATCCCGAGAAGTACCGGTAGAAATTCGGGAGGGGGCCGGGAGGTAGGGGCTCCGGGGTGCCCAACAAAAGCAGAATGCGTCGGGGTGAACGCGAAGAGGCTGCCGGCTTGTCAGGGCGGTGGTTTTTAGGCATGATAGGGAGTTATGAAAGCAGCAGTCCTCCTCTCGGGAGGGGTCGACAGCTCAGTGGCACTGTGGGAAGTAAAAAAGCGCGGCTACACGGATATTACTGCCTTTTACCTGAAGATTTGGCTCGAGGATGATGTGTCCTACCTGGGGGAGTGTCCCTGGGAGGAGGATTTGTCCTATGCCCGGGCGGTCTGTGAGCAGGCGGGGGTGCCTCTTGAGGTGGTGAGCCTTCAAACCGAGTATTTTAATAAAGTTGTTGAGTATGCCCTGGCGGAGCTCCGTTTGGGCCGTACGCCGAGTCCGGATATTTTTTGTAATCAGCGGATCAAGTTCGGGGCCTTTTTTGATAGGGTCCAGGGTGATTTTGATGTGGCGGTCTCGGGGCATTATGGTGTGGTGGAGCATGATGAGGCGGGGTACGCCCATCTGCATCGGGCTCCCGACCCGGTGAAGGATCAGACCTACTTCCTCAGCCATCTGAGCCAGGATCAGCTCCGGCGGCTCTGGTTTCCCATCGGTTCCATGCAGAAGAGCCAGGTGCGCGCTCTGGCCCAGGAGCTGGATTTGCCCAACAAGGATCGCAAGGATAGCCAGGGGATCTGCTTTCTGGGCAAGATCAAATACCCCGACTTCGTCCGCCACTACCTGGGAGAGCAGCCCGGGGAGATCCGGGAGCTGGAGACCGGCAAGGTCCTGGGGCCCCACAGGGGCTTCTGGTTCCACACCATCGGCCAGCGCAGCGGCCTGGGCCTGGGTAACGGTCCCTGGTACGTGGTGCAGAAGGATCCGGCGGCCAACATCGTCTACGTGAGCCACCAGGAGCACGTGGCCGATCAGACCCGCTCCAGCTTCGAGGTGGCGGAGCTCACCTGGCTCTACGGTACCAACCCTGACACCGGGCTGCCCTCCATGCCGGGAATTTCCTCTATAGATGATTTGAATGCCAATCTCACCGCCAAGCTCCGCCATGGCCCCGAGCTGGTGGGCTGCCGCCTTGACTGGGTGGCTGATAGTCCGGGTCCTGCGGGGGCAACCCAGCCGGTTGAGGACTCGGTTCAGGCAACGCGCCCGGCCGATGGGCTGAGCCCGGAGGCGCCGCGAGGGGCCGGGGCCTCGGTTCAGGTAACGAGCCCGGCCGATGGGCCGGGGGTAGGGGTGAGCACCTCTCAGGCCGCGAATTCGCCCCAAGCAACGCACCAGGCTAAAGAGCTGAGTCCCACCCAGGCCGCGAATCCGCCCCAGGCAGCGCAAGAGGCTAAAGAGCTGAGTCCCACCCAGGCCGCGCGGCCCCCCCAATCCGAATCCCCACCTTTCATCCGGCCGAACCCCGGTTTCCGCCTCCGGGTAACCCTGGACGTACCCGACCGGGGCGTTGCTCCCGGGCAGTTCGCCGTGTTCTACCACGGTACCGAGTGTCTGGGCAGCGGCAAGATCCAGGAATTCTGGACGTGATGATGACATGTTCCGGTAGACCCGATCCTGATACCCCCCGCCTGCCCATGGCATCCGGGATCCAGGCCTATTCACATTCTTCCGCAGCCGATGGTGACAGCCGGGCCGTGAAGGCGGACCCTGCGATAATCCAGGGTAGGCCTCTGCGCCCCATTCTTCCCGCCCCGGTTTCTGTGGCCCCCATGATCGACAAGACCCACCGGCATTTCCGGCGGTTCCTTCGCCTGCTCACCCGGCGGACCCTCCTATACACCGAGATGATCACTGCGGCGGCGATTATCCACGGAGACCGGCACCGGCTCCTGGATTTTGACCCGGTGGAGCGGCCCCTGGCCCTGCAGCTGGGGGGCGGGAATCCCGAGGAGATGGCCGAGGCGGTGCGGATTGCCCAGGATTGGGATTATGACGAAATCAACCTGAATGTGGGGTGTCCCTCCGACCGGGTCCAGAACGGCGATTTCGGTGCCTGTCTTATGGCCGAGGGTGATTTAGTAGCCCGGCTGGTTTCCGCTATGGTTTCAAATACCAATAAACCGGTAACGGTTAAGCACCGCATTGGAATCCGCTCCTACACCCGCCACATCGAGATGGAGCGCTATGACCAGATGGTGGATTTCATCCGGACAGTCAGCCGTGCCGGGGCCGAACGCTACACGGTGCATGCCCGGATCGCCATTCTCGAGGGGTTGAGCCCCAAGGAGAACCGTGATATTCCGCCCCTTCGATACCCCGATGTCTACCGGCTGAAACAGGAGCATCCCGAGTTGTTCGTAGAAATCAACGGCGGTATTAAGTCCCACCATGCTATAGCGGAGCATCTCAGGCATGTGGATGCGGTTATGGTAGGCCGGGCCAGTTACGACGATCCCTACCTCTTTTCGGAGATGGATAGGCGGTACTTCGGGGTGCAGGACCGGACATGGCCCGACGGCGGGGCTGTGATTCCCAGCCGCCGGGAGGTTATCCAGGGATTCTTCCAGTATCTCCGGGTTCAGGCCGAGGAAGGGCTCAATCCGCGCAATCTTGTGTGGCCGATATTGGAGCTGTTCAGCGGCAAGCCCGGAACCCGGCGCTGGAAGCAGCGGCTCTCCCGGCCGATTCCCCGGGGATGGTCCCTGGACGATTATCTATCAGATGCCTTTGATGCAGCCCCCGAGGACTGGCTGGATGTCCGAGGCTTAGAAGACCGGGGAGACCTGGCGTGAGTCCCGACCGTGATGGCTGGTTAGAGGCCCTGAACCGCCGCCCCCTGGGTCGTACCCTGGACGCTGCCTGCGGTGACGGAGAGTTCGGCGAGGAGCTTCTGGTTGACGGAACCGGCATGTCTTTTCTTGCAGGCTTCGATCCCGAGAGCGACTCCGTCGATCAGGCTCGCCGACACTTCCGCGCCTACGCCCCCCCGGGACTGACATTCGAGTTTGTTCACTCCGGTATTGAGAATCTCGCGGATCGGGCTCCCCATTTTGCTCAGCCCGATAGTTGGGACACGGTGTGCCTGGGAATCGCCCTGCACCATCTTCCCGATCCCCATGCATCTCTCAACCTCTTATGGTCCTGGGTTCGGCCCGGGGGGCGGCTGATTATCAGCGAGATGGTCCGAGATGGCCTGGACCCGGCACAGGAGGTTCTCCGGGATCTGCACCATCTCAAGGCCAGGGTGGACTCTCTGCTGGGTATAAGTCACCGGGAAACCTACTCCCGGGATGAACTGGCAGACCTGGTCCAGGCGGCCACCCCCGGGGCTGTTCCCTGGGGTGCTAACCCCACCACGCCTAACCATGGAGATGGCGGTAATTCCTGGACTGAGGCCTGCCCGAGCAGCTGTCGGGATGGTTTTCTCATCCAGACCGAGGATCAGGTAATCTGGGATCCCCGGGACCATGCCCGGCGGATCGATTTTATTGGGGATTACATCCTCCATGTGAAACATCATAGGGAGTATGCAGCCCTCCGGCGTCAGGTCAGCCGGCTGGAGCAGGAGATCGCCCGGGTAGGCGCCCGCCGGCCGCCTCGACTGAATATGATCCTGGAAAAGGAGCCTTCGTAAATGCCCCGCTACACCGATGCTGAGTCTGCCATGGCACCCAAGACCCCTTCCATAGACGTTCCCCTGGGGTTTTGGCGGGATCTTCCCCGGCCATTTACCCTACTAGCTCCCATGGAGGATGTGACGGATATTGTTTTTAGGGATATCGTCTGTGAGGCGGGGAGGCCCCATGTATTTTTTACCGAGTTCATTGGGGCCGGGCATCTGGTGGCCGGTGAGCGGGAGGCTCTGCGCCGGACTGAGTATCATCCCCGGCAGCATCCTATTGTGGCGCAGATCTGGGGCAACAACCCCGAGGATTACTACAAGGCTGCGGTGGAGCTTGGTCAGCGGGGATTCGACGGCCTGGATATCAATATGGGTTGTCCCCAGCCGAAGATCACCAAAAAGGGAGCCTGCAGCGCCTTGATAACCAACCCCGCCCTGGCTGCCGAGCTGATTGCCGCCGCCCAGGAGGGTGCCCGCGCCTATACCGCCGGGACGGACCGGGAATTGCCGGTGAGTGTTAAAACCCGGATTGGGTTTTCCCGGCCTGCAACGGCTGAGTGGTGCGGATTCTTGCTGGACCAGGGTCTGGCAGCCCTGTCCGTCCATGGCCGGATTGCAGCCCAGATGTCAGAGGGTGAGGCGGATTGGCGGGAGATCCGCCGGGTCAGCGATCTGCGCACCGGCCGGAACCTGCCTACCCTGATCATCGGTAACGGGGACCTGCATAATCACCACCAGCTGAAAACCTACTCCCAGCGTTTCGGAGCCGAGGGGCTCATGGTAGGCCGGGGGATCTTCGAAAACCTCTATATCTTCCGGGATCTGGCGAAACCCGAGTTCACCACCTTCGGTGAGAGTTCCCGGGAGGAGCATCTGGGGTGGGCTCGGAACCACTTGAAGGCCTACCGGGATGCCTACGAGGGCCGGCGTAACTTCGAGATTATGAAAAAATTCTTCAAGGTCTACCTCCAGGACTTCCCCGGCGCGGAGGAGCTGCGTGGCCGGATCATGGAGACCCACAGCTATTCCGAGGCGTCAGCCCTGCTGGATGATTAACCGGTGGACGACCGAGGTTACCCCTGGGGCGGTTCTGGAACCGCCTCGGGTTGGGCAGCCGGAACCTCGGAGTGGATGGGGTTCTCTACATCCATGCTTCGCAGAATACGGCTTCGTACTACGATGAGAAAGGTGTACAGACCTGTGGAGACCACTATTTGAATCAGCTGCAATAGATTGCTTCCCACTGCATCTAAGGCTCCTATGCCGTCGGTAAGGGAGAGATTCAAGAGGCTGCTGCCTCCGAGGATCAGCAAGGCTAATGCGTAGTAGATTCCGTAGATCCGCATAGGTTTTCGATGGTGGTTATAGAATTCCCTTGAAAGGTGAATAGCCGGACTTCCCGAGATGCCCGTGACAGCGGTTATCTGAGGTGACATGAATAACCGGAGACCGATAAAGAATGCTATTACAAAAAAGCCAAACACCGATATGCTCGTTAGGCTAGGGGCAAGGACTTCTGGGATAGGCAAGAACACCATGGTAAGAATAGTAAGAAAGATCAATATCACCATCGGGATCAGGAGATACTTTAACAGGTATAGAAATCCGAACACGGTGGTTTTTACAACTCCGCCGAAGCTCCTGCGTATCTGTTCCCACATCCCGGCGTGATTAGGCTGCTGCAGGTCTTGGTATGCAGCCTTGGTAAGCCAGATTTCCAGGAGAATTCGTACAACGAAGTCTAGGACAAACAATAGAATCACCATAACAGCACCCAGTACAGCCATTCCGGCGCTATCACCCAGGGTTTGCCTGAGCCAATTATAGGGGCGAGCAATGAAACCCACCCGGGAGCCCAGGACTCCTACCAGCATCAGGAGCCCGGCAATGACCCCGTAGGGTTTCCAGGCTTTTTTAATGTAGGCAACGCTATCCGAGAAGACACTCTTTGCTGTTAAATTAGAGTAAACTATCTTCGTGTAGATGGTATGGTAATTCATTGAATCAGTATAGTCGGAGTTTGTGCTCACAACAAGAAAAAGTTGTGGGTACCGGGGTGAGCAACAGGCAAATATCATGCGCAAAAGGTTGCACCATAACGCCCCGGCGACGTGAACTTATAGGTTGCTCTGCTATTTGTGCTGCCGTTTCCTGCCTTCTGCGCTTTATTATACCCTTGCCATACCTTCCCTGCCCCCGGGAAGGTCGTATTCCGGTGTACTCCTCGGGGCAGGGGCTACCCCGCACCTATAAATGATGTGTGCTCCCCGGGCCAGGGGCTACCCCCAGCGGCCCGAGGTCAGATCCTTGGTGATAGCGGCGGCGGCTCGCCGGCCCTCACCCATGGCCAGGATTACCGTGGCGGCACCCAAAACGATATCGCCCCCGGCATAGACCCGGTCCATCTTGGATCGGTTCTCGTCGTCCACGAGGATGTTGCCCCACTTGTTGGTTTCTAGTTCCTTGGTGGTCTGGCGGATCAGGGGGTTACTCACGTTTCCCAGGGCCGGAATAACCGTGTCCATGGGAATCTGATACTCGCTGCCGGGGATGGCGACCGGGCGCCGCCGACCCGAGTCATCGGGTTCACCCAGCTCGTAGCGCTGCACCTCCAGGGCGCAGACCTTCCCCTGCTCGTCACCGATAATGCGGGTGGGGTTATGGAGAAAGTGAAAGATAATCCCTTCCTCTATGGCATGGTCAACCTCTTCGGCCCGGGCGGGCATTTCCTCCCGGGTGCGGCGGTACACCACATTCACTTCCTTGGCACCTAGGCGCAGAGCCATCCGGGCCGCATCCATGGCTACATTTCCCCCGCCGATGACCGCCACCTTCTCGCTGGGGTAAATGGGGGTGTCCACCCGCTGCTTATCATAGGCCTTCATTAGGTTGCTCCGGGTCAAATACTCGTTGGCACTGAAGACCCCCACCAGATTCTCCCCCTCAATGCTCATAAACTTGGGCAGGCCCGCTCCCGAACCGATGAAAATCGCATCAAAGCCGTCTTTATTCAAAAGATCATCAATGGTCCGGGTTCGTCCGATGAGGAAATTCAGGTGGATTTTAACGCCCATGGCCTCCAGGGTGGCGATTTCCTGTTCGACGATGGCCTTGGGCAATCGGAACTCGGGGATCCCGTAGATCATAACACCTCCGGGCTTATGGAAGGCCTCGAAAATTTCAACCTGGTGGCCGGCCTTGCGAAGATCCGCTGCAGCGGTTAATCCCGCAGGCCCGGATCCTACAACGCCCACCTTGAACCCCGTTTCCGGACCCACCTGGGGAGGGGTGATCTTCCCGGCTTCCCGTTCCCAATCAGCGACATAGCGCTCAATCCGTCCGATGGCCACTGACAGCATGGGGTCTTTCAGACTTTTTCCTACGGTACAGTGTTCCATGCACTGCTTTTCTTGGGGGCAGACCCGGCCGCAGATCGCGGGAAGCAGGCTGCTCTCCTTTATAATATCGATGGAAGCCTGGTACTCCCCTTCGGCTGCCTTTTGTATGAAGCTGGGGATGTCAATGGATACCGGGCAGCCGGCTACGCAGGGGGCATTTTTACACTGGAGACAGCGCAGGGCTTCCAGGCGTACCTGTTCCTCGGTGTATCCCAGGGCAACCTCACATTGATTGCCGCCCCGGACCACCGGATCTTGGGCGGGCATATCCTGCTGGGGAATGCCAAGACGCTCCTTAACCTTTAGATCCCCGGCTTCCTGGCGGGATTGGTATTCACCCCAGAGCTTCAGCGCCTCGGAGGCCAGGGTTTCTGCTGTTTTATGGTCTGCCATTATTTTGTTCCTCCCTGGGGGGTTCTTACATCCAATCCGATATTACAGGCATGGTCGGCGTGCTGCTCCTGTTCCTTGTAGGCTTTTTGGCGGAGCATCATGTTGTCGAAATCCACCAGGTGGGCGTCGAATTCCGGGCCGTCAACGCAGACGAACTTTGTCTCGTCGCCCACGGTCACCCGGCAACCCCCGCACATGCCCGTGCCGTCCACCATGATGGTATTCAGGCTCACCATGGTATGGACGCCGAAGGGCCGGGTAGTTTCGGCGCAGAACTTCATCATGATGGGCGGACCGATGGCGGTAACCTCGTCCACAATCCCCTGTTCGCAGAGTTCCTTCAGGGGCTGGGTCACCAGGGCCTTGCGTCCGTAGCTGCCGTCGTCGGTGCAGATGATGACCTCATCGCTGTGGGCCCGCATCTCTTCCTCCAGGATGAGCAGGTCCTTGTTCCGGGCGCCCATGATGGTAATGACCTTGTTGCCTGCCTGCTTGTAGGCCTGGACGATGGGGTGAAGGGGCGCAACCCCGATTCCGCCCCCGACGCAGACCACGGTACCGACTCGGCGGATATCCGTGGGGGTCCCCAAGGGCCCGAGGACGTTGGCAATGGAATCACCTTGGTTAAGATCCCCAAGCATCCGGGTGGTTTTTCCCACGGCTTGAAAGATAATCGTAATGGTGCCAGCTTGCTCGTCTGCATCGGCAATGGTCAGGGGGATGCGTTCACCGAAGTCGGTGTCAAGTTGGATGATCAGGAACTGACCGGCCTTCCTAGCCTCGGCAATATAGGGGGCCTGGAAGACCATCTTGTAGACGTCTTCGGAGAGCCGGGTTTTTTCGATAATGGTATTCAATGAAAAGCCTCCTGGGCGTGGATTTTGGTATAATTATGCTGGTACGACCTACTGTACCGCTACTTCTTGGGATGCGTCAAAGGGAAATGTCGGCTGGGGGGGAATCTGGTAGGGGATTCTCATGCCTCAACCCCTGAGGGGGCGAGAAGAAACACCCCCCGGGCGGGCCGGGGGGCTGTGTGGGAGACGGTTTGATTACACTAGGGGGAAGAGCTTGTTGATCTTGGTGATGTCTCGGGGTTTTAGGGTTACCCCCGAGGCCTTTATATTTCCTTCCAGCTGGTCGATCCGGCTGGCTCCGGTGATGACCGAGCTGATGCCCGGGTTCTGGAGAATCCAGGCCAGGGAAAGCTGGGCGATGGTCAGACCGTAGGACTCGGCGATGGGGCCCAGGGAATCTACCTTGTTCAGAAGTTTGGTGTCCGAGGCGCGTTCTTTGATGAACATATTCAGGGACTCGTTGGCTGCCCGGCTGTCCTTGGGAATGGTTCCCCCGGAGTACTTGCCCGTTAGAATCCCCTGGGAAAGGGGACTGAAATTGGCGGTACCCATACCCAGGCTCATACAGGTCGGCAGGATCTGCTTCTCTATACCCCGGTCGAGCAGATTGTACACCGGCTGGTTCACCACGGGCAGATGCCAGCCTCGGGCCTTACAGATGCTGTAGGCCTGGGCAATCTGCTCTCCCGTCCACTCACTGGTTCCCCAGTAGATGATTTTTCCCTGGCGGATGAGGTCTTCAATGGCTTCCAGGGTTTCTTCCAGGGGTGTTTCGCTGTCGTAGCGGTGGCAGTAGAAGATGTCCACGTAGTTCAGGTGCAGGCGCTCCAGGCTTCCTTCCAGGGAGTCGATGATGTGTTTGCGGCTCAGTCCCCGGTCGGTCACATGGTCGTCCGACATGGGCCAGAAGGCCTTGGTGGCAACGACGTAGTGGCGGCGGTTGTATTTCGGGAGGATTTCGCCCAGAAGGCTCTCCGCCTGGCCTCTGTTGTATACATCTGCGGTGTCGATGTAGTTGATCCCGAGTTCAAAGGTCCTGTGGATAATGTCCTTGGCGCTATCCAACTCAACCTGGTTAGCGAAGGTTAGCCAGGAGCCATAGGCGATTTCACTCACCTTCAATCCTGATTGTCCGAGTCTTCGGTATTCCATAACAATGCTCCTTTATTAGTGATTCTGGCTCGGGTAGCCTGTGGCAGCCTCGCCCGGCCTGTTTCCATAATACCGCCCGGGAGTGAAAAAGGGCAACTTTGAGTCCGACTCTAAGGTTCGGTTTTTTGTCGGGAACTCCTGGGGTGCCCTCCCGGTGCGGGAAGGGTTGTGATTTTCTAAGGGGTCGCCGTGTATCCTCGGATTGTGTGGGGTGTTTGGGTTTTTGTGGGAGACATTGCTTCAGGTATAAATCCTGGGGATCTTGGTTTCCGCGTGTATAGGGGATGGTATGAAAAGACTGGTACTACTTTACATGGGTCTACTTCTGGCGTTGGTGTCCTGTGTCAGCTCTCCTGAAGCTAGGCTGTTTCAGAGGTACTATGATGAAATTGACCATAGTACTAGGGGGAGCAGCACCTACTATCGGTGGATGGTGCCCGGTTCCAGACGGTTGATTGTATATCTTGAGGGAAGCGGGCTCTACTCCGTGCTGGGAACGGAAGAGACGGGGCGGTTGGACTCATATACCGTTAGTTACGTTATTCTTGATGCCTGGAAGGATTCCGCGGATATCCTTATTCCCGAAAAACCCGGCATGCACAAGGGCGGTCAGTTTTATGGTGATGCCTCCGTCCTTGCTTCTTACACGGTTGAGGACCATGCATCCTCCCACGCGAGAGGGATCGATGATCATCTTTCACGGTATCAGTATGATGAGGTGTTCCTTGTGGGCTTTTCCGAGGGCGGCGCCCTTCTTCCTGCGGTCTACGAAGCTATGGAGCGGAAAGTCGAGATTACCGGGCTTGTTGCCGTTGGTGCCGGGGTCATGAATCAGTATGATGAGTTTATGCTCCTGGCTGAATCACCCTTGTCCATGAACGATCAGTACAGAAACGGACTGAGTCATGTCGCCGAAGCCCGGGAAAAAATCATGCAGGATCCCCAATCCATTGATAGGTGGTATCTCGGCTGGCCGTACCGCCGCTGGTCTTCCTACTTTTCTTATACCCCGGCAAACCTCTATAGGGATGTACCGGTTCCTGTTCTCTTTTTGCATGGCGAGAAAGACACCAGTTCTCCCGTCGAATCGTCTCTGGCGGCAAGGACACTCGGTTTAAGCGATTGCACCGTGATTACCTACCCTGAGATGGGCCATGGACCGGACACCGACGAGCAACGAACCCGGTTATTTACCGATATTACCGAGTGGTTTGCCGGGGTCGGGACCGGCGTGACCGACCGATAGTGCGCAAAGGGTTGTAACATTCCCCATTCGGGGCGCTATCTCTGGGGCCAGAACCCGGTCAACCCCGCTATATCCGGTGTAGTTTACAGGCTTTTGCGTACTAAGTGACCGATCCTTAAGAGTAACGTTACCGAGGTGGTTTGGTGCAGCCTTTCGCACACACCATCGTTTTACCGGCCCCTCCGGGGTATCCCCCGGAAGTAACCGGCCGGTTACGGCTCATACGGATCTTCCATTCCTGGAGAGCCTATCCCTTCTCCTTCCGGTTCTTCATGAACTGGGCAAAGGGGTTATAGGTGGATTCCTCGTCGGCGGTTTCAACGTACTGGGCATACTTATCGTCATCTATATCCAAGGAAGCGGGTTTCAGGGCTATGCGCTGTTGTTTCGGGTCCACGGAAATAATTTCGACCTTCAGGGTTTCTCCCCTCTTGAAGAGGAACCGCGGCTTGGTAGGGCCTTCATTTTTGGTCAGTTCCGACACGTGGATCAATCCGTCCAAGCCGGGTTCAAGGGTGACAAAAGCACCATAATCGGTGAGGCGGGCCACCCGGCCGTTGTGTCGTGATCCCGGGGGATACTTTTCAACAGCCTTCTCCCACGGATCGGGAAGCAGGGCCTTCATGCTCAGCCCGATTCGCTCCCGCTCCCAGTCGATGCTGATAACGAGGGCCTCAATCTCCTGGCCCGGGGAAAGAACCTCGGCCACATCATTGAGCCGGCCTTGCTGAATTTCGGAGATGGGTAGCAGAGTTTGTACTCCTTGGACATCCACAAAGGCGCCAAAATCCCGGATGGAGCTTACTTCTCCCCTGACCTTCATGCCTATTTTTAGGGAGGATTTTAACGCAGCAATCCGTTCAGCATACTCTTCTTCCTGGATCGCGCGGTGGGAAACAAGAATACTACGGCCGTTCTCTCTGAACTCAAGAATCTTGAAGGGTAATGTCTTCCCCAGCCACTCATCCGATGATTCGGACCGTTTTCGGCCCATCTGGGAGAAGGGGCAGAAGGCCCGGGCTTCGCCAATTCGTATATCAAATCCACCTTTTATTTCTTTCTCGACGCGGCCCTCCACGGGTATGGCGTTTTCATAGGCATTCTGGAGCATCGCCGATCCGGCCTCATCACCGGATATTCGGGTGGTGAACCGGAGTTCACCGTCCCGGGATGCCAGAAAAAAGACCCGGACGGTATCTCCCGGCTTCACCCGGAGTGATCCATCCTCTTCGCTCACCTCAGAGGCATCCAGGACTCCCTCGCTCTTTCCCCCCAGCTGGAGAAACACGGTTCCACCTGAGATCGAAATAACAGTAGTTTCAAGCATCTGTCCGGGCTCAAACCGGGATAGCCCTTCGAGGCTTTTTTCAATGAGATTTTCGAAGCTTTCTTCGCCAAATTCACTGGTATCCTTATTCATTGGTCCCCACTTCTTGGTTATCTGTTCAAACATCGTGCACCGTTTCGGTGTTTATGGATCAGGGGTATGGCTGATCCGCTCCAGTATAGCATAGTTTTGCCCTAGGTCTCCTGGGTCTGTGGCAATGGGCTCGGAGGGCGGGGGTCCTCTCGGGAATCCTTGGTTGGGTGGAGACTGCTCGAGGAATGTCCCCGCCCTCGCCATCCTTCCGCACCCCGGCCAGGGGAACGGCCAGCCCTCCCGGGTCAAGGATGGGGGCCATTGGAATCACCCTAAAAACATCCCAATAAATCCTTGACGTACCACCGGACTGCCCGTACGATTATTTTATATCGATAGATCATTATGTATACGGAATTATCCGTAGCAACCAGATAACAGCTAGAGATACTGCAACACGGTGTACCCCGGAAGATTCGCGCAGGTAATGCGCATGAGATATACGGCAAGGGGGATTGTATGTGTTCTAAGAGCGGGATGGCTTCTGCCCTCGGGCGGGAAGCCCTGGATCTATCGAAATTGTCAGAATTTCTTGACAAGCACAAGGAAATGCCGGGTGTACTCATACCCGCCCTTCAGTTTGCCCAGGATACCTACGGCTACCTGCCCGATGCGGTCCTGCACCATATCAGCCGCTTCCTCCACGTTCCATACAGCGAAGTAACCGGAGTTGTCGGTTTTTACTCCTACTTTTCCACCGTTCCCAAGGGGAAGCATACCGTCCGGGTATGTCTCGGTACTGCCTGCTATGTTCGGGGCGGCAAGGGGGTTCAGCAGGCTTTGGAGGCTGAACTTGGAATTTCCGACGGTGAAACCACCGAGGATCGCCAGTTCTCCCTCCAGACCGGGCGGTGTTTCGGAGCATGCGGCTTGGCCCCGGTAGTCATGGTAGATGACAACACCCACCAGCGGGTTTCTCCGGCAAAGGTACATGAACTCTGTGAACAGTACCGGAACCAGGAGGATTCTGATGCCTAATAAACAGAAGTTGAAAACCCTCGGGGATTGGGAGGTATTTCGGGCAAGTACCATTGAAGCGGAAGCCCCGGGCGCACCCACCCTGCATGTCTGCTGCGGAGGCGGGTGCCTAGCCTCGGGTGCCCAGGATGTAATCAAAGCGGCCACAGAATCGGCGGACAAACGTGGCTTGAATCTCCAGGTAGTTCCCTCGGGATGCCTGGGCCCCTGTTCAAAGGGGCCGGTGGCTCGGTTTGATCCCGCCGGAATTCTCTTCCAACACCTCACACCCGAGAGTGTCCGGGAGCTCATACAGGACTGGGACGACAGCCAGGCTGAACCCGTATCCCGGAAACATCCCGCCCGCTGGCCGGACGCTCCCAGTTTCCTCAGTAAGCAGCGTAAATCCGCCCTGCGTTCCTGCGGCCGGGTGAATCCCGAGAGAATCGAATCCGCCGTGGCTCACGGCGCATACTCCGCCCTCACCCAGGTTCTAGCCGAGGGCAGCGGTGATGGGGTCATCGCCGAATTGAAGGAATCCGGACTCAGAGGCCGGGGAGGGGCAGGGTTTCCAACCTGGCTGAAATGGCAAAGCACCATGAATCAGCCTGCTTCGCCGAAATACGTGATCTGCAACGCCGATGAGGGCGATCCGGGGGCCTTTATGGACCGGAGCATCATTGAAGGTGCACCCCACGACCTCATTGAGGGTATGGCCCTGGCTGCCTTCACCATTGGTGCCCGCCAGGGGTACGTCTACGTCCGGGCTGAGTATCCCCTGGCCGTGTCCCGCTTGGAGCATGCCATAGAAGATGCCCGCCAGATTGGCCTGTTAGGAGAAAACATCCTGGGAACCGGGTTTGGTTTTTCCCTGGAAATCCGCAAGGGATCAGGAGCCTTTGTCTGCGGAGAGGAGACCGCCCTCATGAACTCCATCGAGGGCAAACGGGGTGAACCCCGTCCCCGGCCGCCCTTTCCCGCGGAAAAGGGGTTGTGGAACTCTCCCAGCCTGCTCAATAACGTGGAAACCTATGCCACCGTTCCCCTCATCATCTCCCAAGGGGCGGAAAAATACCTGGACTTCGTACACGACGGCAAACGCCCCGAGGGCAGCCGGGGGACAAAGGTATTCGCTCTGGCCGGGGCCATTGCTAACTCGGGCTTGGTAGAGGTACCCATTGGAACCACCCTGGGTGAACTGCTTTACGATATCGGCGGCGGAATGTTGGGAGGACGGGAGTTTAAGGCAGCCCAGATCGGAGGACCCTCCGGGGGCTGCGTTCCCAAGGGGCATCTGAACGTGCCCCTGGATTATGAAACCCTTAACGAGCTGGGTGCAATTATGGGCTCCGGGGGATTAATAGTCATGGATGAAGAGACCTGCATGGTGGATGTCGCCCGCTTCTTCCTGGAATTTGTCCAAGAGGAATCCTGCGGAAAATGTGCCCCCTGCCGGGTTGGAACCAAACGGATGCTTGAAATACTGGAAGGGATTTGTGCCGGCAAGGGCCGGATGGAAGACATCGACACCCTGGTTCGGCTTGGTGAACAGATCCGGGAAACCGCCTTATGCGGCCTCGGACAGACCGCACCCAACCCCGTTCTGTCCACCATCAGGCACTTCCGTCACGAATATGAACAGCATATCCGCTCCCACCACTGTGCTGCGGGCATCTGCCCGGGCTTAGTCCGGGCCCCCTGTCAGAGCGGCTGTCCGGCTGGGGTGGATGTGCCGGGCTTCGTAGCCCTGGTGAAGGAACGCAGATATGCCGATGCCCTCCAGCTCCACCGCAACCGGAATCCCTTCGCAGCGGTCTGTGCCCGGGTATGTTTCCATACCTGCGAGGAGCGCTGCCGGCGCAGTTCCATTGACGACCCGGTGGCAATACGCTCCATCAAGCGGTTCATGGTGGACCAGGAGGTCACTATTCAACGGCCCGAGGTACGGGCTAACAGCCGTACCCAGGAGCGGCGCATCGCCATCATCGGGGGCGGTCCCGCTGGTCTATCCTGCGGGTACTTCCTTGCTCGGTTGGGTTATGAGCCGGATATTTTTGAAGCGGAACAGCGCCCCGGGGGAATGCTGGTACAGACAATTCCCGCCTATCGCTTACCCCGGGAGGTATTGGCTCGGGAGATTCGAATGATCGAGCAGATGGGGGTCAAGATCCACACCGATTCACGCCTGGGACGGGACTATTCCATTGAGGATTTGCGTAACCAGGGGTACGAAGCCATATTCCTTGCCATGGGTGCGCCGGGGTCTACCACCCTGGGCATACCCGGGGAAGAGGCGAAGGGGGTTGTACACGCCGTGGATTTCCTCCGTCAATACAACATCCGCGGCTCGGTTCCGGTAGCCGACCGGGTCGTTGTCGTTGGAGGCGGAAACGCTGCGGTGGATGCTGCCCGGACCGCCGTACGCCTGGGGGCCAAGGAGGTGACTATTGTGTACCGCAGAACCCGGGATCAGATGCCGGCATATGCCGAGGAGCTGCAGGCCGCCGAGGAGGAAGGGGTCGCGATATGCGGACTGACCCAGCCCGTGGAGGTTATCGGCAGCCCCGTTTCTGCCCTGCGGTGTTCATCCATGCGGCTCGGCGGATTCGACCCCAGCGGCCGCCGCAGGCCGACCGAGGCGGGGAAGCAGCTCTTCGACATCCCCTGTACCCAGGTCATTGTTGCCATCGGGCAGCAACCCGTGGATACGGCACTCTTTTCCGGATTTACCGCTATTCGTACCAGGGCAGGATGGATCGCCGTGGACCCTGCCACCGGACAGAGTTCGGTGGAATGGCTGTTTGCCGGGGGTGATGCGGTAACCGGTCCCAGCTCGGTGGTTGCCGCTATCGGTGCAGGCGAACGTGCCGCGGTGGGCATTGACCGGATGTTTACCGGAGAGAACAACGCCTTCTGGCGGATTGATCGTGAGGTCGATGTTGAGTTTAAACCCGGCGATGAGCCGGTTGAGACAGGCCGGGAACCCGTGCGGATGATGGAGGTACAGCGTCGATGCCACACCTTTGAAGAGGTTGAACTGCCCTGGAACGAAACCGTCGCGGTTCAACAGGCGGCGCGCTGTTTGCGCTGCGAATACGGTAAGTGCCGGAGCGAGGATGCATCCAAGGAGGCGGTAAATGTGTAAGGTTTCAATCGACTGTGTGGAGGTTAAGGTTGAGCCGGGCTCTACCATCCTTGATGCGTCCAAAAAAGCCGGGGTTGTCATACCCACATTATGCAATATGGAGACCCACGAGGCCCTGGGAGCCTGTCGGGTCTGTGTGGTGGAGGTTGAGGGGGCGAAAAGCCTCATGGCAGCCTGTTCCACCCCGGTTTGGGACGGTATGAAGGTGCGAACCACCACCCGGCGGGTTCGAACCGCCCGAACCATGGTGGTGGATCTGCTTCTCAGTGAGCATAACGGGGAATGCGGAACCTGTTTTCGAAACGGTGAGTGCGAACTTCAGGCTATTGCCGCGGGATTGGGTCTGGATCGGGACACCATCCCGGGGCCCAAGCTGCCGGCACATCTTGACACCTCCACTGCAGCCATCCGCCGTGATACGGGAAAATGCATAAAGTGCCGTCGGTGTGTGCGGGTATGTCACGGCATCCAGGGGGTAGGGGCCCTGTTTCCCCAGGGCCGCGGGTTCGACACTACTATCGGACCGGCCTTCGGGGCAGACCTCAGTACCGTTGCCTGTGTGCAATGCGGCCAATGCGCTGCAGTATGTCCCGTGGGGGCGATCATGGAAACCTCCCATATCGACCGGGTATGGGATGCCCTGGACAATCCGGATCTCCATGTGGTGGTGCAGACCGCTCCGGCCATCAGAGCGGCCCTGGGGGAGTGTTTCGATATGCCCCCGGGTACCCAGGTGACCGGAAAGATGGTGGAAGCCCTTCGGCGCCTCAACTTCGACGCGGTATTTGATACGGATTTTACCGCCGACCTCACCATTATGGAGGAGGGGACTGAGTTGCTCCTGCGCCTCAAGTCCGCCCTGGTGGACGGCAAAACACCGAAGCTTCCCCTGATAACCAGCTGTTCCCCCGGGTGGATCAACTTTGCCGAACAGTATTTTCCCCGGTCCCTACCGCTAATATCCAGCTGTAAATCACCCCAACAGATGTTTGGGGCGGTTGCAAAATCCTACTACGCGGAACTCAAGGGGATTGATCCAGCATCCATCTACGTTGTATCGGTCATGCCCTGCACCGCGAAAAAGTACGAGGCTGCCAGGCCGGAAATGCAGTCCTCCGGCGGCCCGGATGTGGACGCAGTCTTAACCACCCGGGAACTGGCTCACATGATCCATCAGGGTGGCATTACCTTCTCGAGCCTCAAGGACGGAACAATGGATGAACCCCTGGGAATCTCTACGGGCGCCGCGGACATCTTCGGGAACACCGGAGGGGTTATGGAGGCAGCCCTCCGGACCGTTCATGAAATCGTCACCGGTGCCCCGCTTCCCGGACCCCAGGGGCGCCTGGAGCTTCAACCGGTACGTGGACTGGAAGGGATCAAGGAGGCGACCCTGCGGGTGGAGGGAGCCAAGGGTGATTGGGCATTTCTGGAGGGCAAGGAGCTCTCGGTGGCGGTTGCCCACGGTCTGTCAAACGCTGCTGAGGTATTGAAGCGTATCGAATCCGGGGAAGCCTCGTACCATTTTGTGGAGATAATGTGCTGCCCCGGAGGTTGTATCGGGGGCGGCGGTCAGCCCCGGCCCACCACCGATGCCATCCGGGAGGCGCGAATGCGGGCCCTCTATGCCGAGGATGAGGGCAAGCCCCTACGCGGCTCCCACATGAATCCCGCAGTGCAGGTGTTGTATAAGGAGTATTTCCAGGAGCCGGGCAGCAAACGGTCCCATGAGCTTCTGCATACCCACTACACCGCCCGGACTCCTGTATAACAGAAGGTCTATACCCTGGTATAGTGAGCTTAAATGTGTCTTGAGCCCCCGTTGTAGGAGATCGATGGCCCATGGTACTTGAGAATCTCTTGGCTAGAATTAAAGAGGAGTTCTTCCAGCTCCGCGTCTGGCAGCGTGGGATAACCTATTTCGAGCAGGAAAGAGTTTTACAGTATATCACCGGGGAGAATCACGTAAGCTTTAGGGTGCATGGTTCTTCCGGGAGAGTCTATACCGTAATTGTTGATTATTCGGTCGAATATGGTGATCTTGATGCAAGTTGCACCTGTCCCTATGCCGAGGAATGTAAGCATATTGTTGCGGCCATTCATTTTGGATTTGCAACCGGGGTCTTCCAACCGAATATCTTTGATGCCCCAAGGGGTAACCCTGATGAATTTGGCTTCCCGGTTCCCCATCCTGCCTTAGGAATATTAGAACCCCGGGCTCGTCAGGCAGCGGTGGATAATGGCAAACGGTATACACCCTTTTTAGTGTTGTCGGACCGAACCGGGCCGGTACCAGGATCGAATCACCAGAACTACCTGTTCACCGGCTCCCGGGGACTGCCGTGGCACTTGGATATGCTTTGCCAGTATGTCCGTCAAGACACCAAGCAGGGGAGATTTTATCGGTGGGCACCGGGAATGATCTTCGAAACCGAAACCTCCAGCCTACAACAATTGTATCGTGCTATCACCCAGGCGTCTGATCGTCGATTAGACGCCCAGGTTTGGCTGCGTTGGGTCTTTAATCAGAACGAGATTCCCCTGGGAATACCTGGAAATTCACATTTTATGACCCTGCGAAAGGAATCCCTCCTCCGCATAGTTCTTGAGTTTACCGAACAAGATTCATTTGAGGAAGGGTTCTTCCGTCCACAGTTTTTAGGCTTATTCCAACAAGAGTCGGAGCTTGCTCATGTTGGTCATACCCCGCAGCTTTTGGCAATTAATGCGGGGCCGGAATGCTTTCTTCTGGATACCCAGAATGGTGTACTCTTTGAGACCAGCCAAATCGGCGACCTGGGCACCAAACCGGATATCCCTGGGTATCAATACCAAACCGCTCTGGACCAACTCTTTGATATCATACATGTGTGTAGCGTTTCTTATGAGGGGTTTACCCGCCAGATGATTGAGGTGTTAGAGAAACAGGTTGCTGGGAATGCCGTCATTTCCGCCATCCTAGATGTGGTGCCGCCACCGGCCGAGAAGGAATTATCCTTTGCTGTTCCCGCTTTCCGTCTGTACTTGAAGGCTGGTTGGCAGGTACAGGCCACCCTGGCAGTCAGTTACGGTGGACAGGAGATTCTATCTGGGCCCCGGCGTAACTGGTGGAGAGAGCCCATAGCCCGGGATGGTTTCCGGTGGGTGCAACCCGACTATATTCGGGAAAATTTGTTTCGTCAGCGGGTAGAATCCCTTGGGCTCATCCCCGCATCCGGAGATTCAGTGGGTGGATTCTCTTTCGTCAGCCAAAGACCACCGGCGGAATTACTCCAGGCTATGGTAACCGAGTTTTTCTCGGAAATCACTACTGGTGAGCTGGAACTGCTGGTTAATCGGATTCCGGTTAAGCTCAGTTCGATCCGCATTGAGGTGGAGTCGGGCATTGATTGGCTGAGCATTCATGCCACTGCCGACGGGGAGTCGTTAGATCAGCGGGATGTAGACAGCCTATGGAATATGCTGATGACCCGCTCAGGATACCGCCTAGTTAGTTCCCAGGAGTTGGCTGCCTTGAAAACCCTGGGTGAACTCAGCCAACGGGAGGATACAATTCGCCTCAACCCCTTGGAAATTGCCGCCCTGGACCCCCTGCTCACACTCCTCCAGGGGGAAACCAGGGAAGGGTCCGGCCAAGGTGAGGAAAATCAACAGAACCAACCGACCTCCGATCCCCTCTTCCATTTGGCTACGTTACATGGGGAATTTGAACAATCCCTCACCGGAGTATCTACCCCACCCGCTCCGGCATTCCGGGGTGAACTGAGAGATTACCAGCAGATAGGATTGAGATGGTTACGTTTTCTGAAGTCTGCTGGCGCCGGAGGAATAGTAGCCGACGATATGGGACTGGGTAAAACTCTCCAAGCTATAGCCCTCCTGGCGGATTACCGAGCCGAAAAGAATGATCGGCCTGCCTTGGTGCTTGCCCCGGTATCTACCCTGGGAAACTGGAAGCGGGAATTATCCCGGTTTTTACCCGATGTGGCGGTAGTCCTGCACGCCGGTACAAGCCGGGGTGAACTGCCCGCGGGACCGCTAACCATCCTCAGTTCATACCAAACCATGGTTCGGGATTGGGCTGTTTTTTCAGAAACCGTTTTTTCGCTCATCATCCTTGATGAAGCCCAACTAGTAAAAAACCATCAAACCAAGTTGCACAGTACGGTTTCGCAATTACGTGGCCAGCAGCGAGTATTGCTTTCCGGTACCCCGGTAGAAAACAGTATCATGGATCTTTGGGCTCTCATGCAAATCGCCAATCCTGGTTTCCTGATGACCCGAAGAGCCTTCAAAAGACGATACGGCGGAAGCAAATTGACCAAGGATGCCCACCTGACTAGCCAACTCCAGCAGCGTATCCGCCCCTATTTCCTGCGCCGCACAAAACAGATGATAGCCCATGAGCTGCCACCAAAGCAGGAAAATCAAATTACAGTAACCCAGGGAACGACTGAAGCCCAATTCTACCGTCGCCTTGAATCTGCCTGCCGCCAAAAAATCACCGAACTCCTGACTTCCCCCGACCCTCATAAGGCAGGAATCGCCATTTTGCAGACCCTTACCCATCTCCGCCAGGCTGCCATCGCTCCTCAACTGGTGGGCGGCCCAGAGCACTCCGCGAAACTGGACACCCTCACGGAAAAACTTACCGAGGCTGCGGCCGAAGGTCATGGAATTCTGGTATTCAGTCAATTTGTGCGGGTTCTCGAACTCATTCAACAGCGCCTGAACCGAAAGGGAATCCGCTATGCATACATCGATGGTTCCCTGAGTGCAGCGAAGAGGACCCAGCAGATTGAAACATTCCGAGGCAATAAACAAGTCCAAATCTTTCTATTGAGCCTTACAGCAGGGGGTGTTGGAATCAATCTGACCGAAGCGGACTATGTATGTATTGTCGATCCCTGGTGGAATCCCGCCGTTGAAACCCAGGCCATCGACCGCACTCATCGAATCGGCCAAACCAAACAGGTAGTAGCCATGAGATTTATTGTAGAAAATACAATTGAAGAACGGGTATGGGAGCTGCAAAATAAGAAGCGGCTGCTCTTGGAGAACATCTTCGGAAACGGTGACTCCCTGTTCAGCCACCTTGATAGCGAGGAAATACTCCAGCTGTTTCATTCGAAATGACCTGGTTGGGTAGTTGCTCATCCCACTATTAGTTCCCTGTCGCGGTATTTTTGGCATACTGCCGGTTTGCTACCGGGTGATTTCGGCCCAGGGGCTTGCAATTACCGAGGAATCGTTCTAAACTTAGACATGTCTAACTTTCAGGGGCATGGACAGGGCGGAATCAGCAGGGTTACTTGGTAGCCTAACGCATGAGAATCACCTGAAAAAAGGCAGAACTAGAGCAGATATTCAGGACATGGGACGGCGAGAATACCGCCGGTTGTCTGATTTCGATATTTCATCGGCGGAAAGGGATCTGGCCGCGGCCCGAGGGTCGGAGTCCAGGGGCTGATAATCCGCGGAGTACAACAAACAAGTACCGCATCTCTTCTTCCACTAACGGATCACGGCCCAGGGCCAGAGGTCCCTTAGCTGTTTTAGGGACGGTTCACAAGGAGCACATATGGCACAGCATGTTGATTCACGGGGCTTTACGCCCGGAAAATGGAATACCCGAGTAGAGGTACGGGATTTTATCCAACGGAATTATACACCCTACGAGGGTGACGCATCCTTCCTGACCCAGCCCAGCGAAAAAACAAAAAAATTGTGGGAGAAGGTCAGTGCCCTGATGACTGAGGAACGAAAGCGTGATGGTATGTACGATATTGATGCCAAAACGATTTCCACCATTACCAGCCATGCTGCCGGCTACATCGATAAGAGCCTTGAAGAGGTGGTGGGATTGCAGACCGATGAGCCCCTGAAACGCGCCATAATGCCATACGGCGGAATCCGCATGGTGTATTCCGGTTTGGAAGCCTATAACCGCGATATTGACCCCCAGCTGGAGGAGGTTTTCCGTCACCGGAAGACCCATAATGACGGGGTTTTTGATGTATACACCGACGAAATGAAGAAGGCCCGGAAGACCGGTGTTATTACCGGACTGCCCGATGCCTACGGGCGGGGCAGGATTATTGGGGATTACCGCAGGGTGGCTCTCTACGGGGTCGACTACCTGATTGCCCAGAAGAAGGAAGCTCATCGGAACGCTGCCGGGGATGCCATGACGGACGATGTTATCCGGATGAGAGAGGAGCTGGCCGAGCAGATCCGTAGTCTGCAGGAACTCAAGGAAATGGCTGCCAGCTACGGTTTCGATATCAGCGGGCCTGCCAAGGATACCAAGGAAGCAGTCCAGTGGGTGTATTTTGCCTACCTTGCTGCGGTGAAGGAACAGAACGGCGCGGCCATGAGTTTGGGCCGGATCGCTACCTTCCTAGATATTTACGCCCAGCAGGATCTGGACGCTGGGAGGTATACCGAGGAAGAGATCCAGGAGATGATTGATCACCTGGTTATGAAGCTCCGGATGGTCCGGTTTCTCCGTACCCCGGCCTACGACGCCCTCTTTTCCGGGGATCCTACCTGGATAACCGAAAGTCTCGGGGGAATGGGCTTGGACGGCCGAACCCTGGTTACAAAAATGAGTTTTCGCTTCCTCCATACCCTGACAAACCTGGGGCCCGCACCCGAGCCGAATATGACGGTACTCTGGAGTCCGCGGTTGCCCGAGGGCTTCAAGCAGTTCTGCGCCAAGCTCTCTGCTGAGACCAGTTCCATTCAATACGAGAGCGACGAACTCATGCGGGAAAAGTTCGGGGACGATTACGGAATCGCCTGCTGTGTGAGTGCCATGCGCATCGGAAAGCAGATGCAGTTTTTCGGGGCCCGGGCGAACCTGGCCAAGGCGCTTCTCTACGCTATCAACGGCGGGCGGGATGAGAAAACCGGTATTCAGGTCGGCCCGTTTTTTGAGCCGGTGAGAACCGAGTACCTGGAGTACGAGGATGTGGCTAAACGATTTGATATGGTGCTTGAATGGCTGGCTAAGCTCTACATCGACACCCTGAACGTGATCCACTACATGCACGATAAATACTGCTACGAACGGGTGGAAATGGCCCTCCACGACGAAGAGATAGACCGGACCATGGCCTGCGGGGTAGCCGGCCTCTCCGTTGTAGCGGATAGCCTGTCTGCCATCAAAAATACCCGGGTAAAATGTATCCGGGACGAGAGCGGCCTGGTTGTGGACTTCGAACTTGAGGGTGAATATCCGCAGTTCGGTAACAACGACCCCCGGGTGGACCAGATCGCCGTCGATCTGGTGGAAAACTTCATGACCAAACTCAAAAAACACCACACCTACCGGGGCAGCCGACATACCTTAAGCATCCTCACCATCACAAGCAACGTTGTGTACGGTAAAAAAACCGGGAACACCCCCGACGGCCGGAAAACCGGCGAGCCCTTTGCGCCCGGTGCAAACCCCATGCACGGCCGGGACAGCAAGGGCTGTATCGCCTCTATGGCATCCGTGGCCAAGCTGCCCTACGACTACAGCGAGGACGGTATCAGCTACACCTTCAGCATCGTACCCGAGGCCCTGGGGAAGGATGATTCCCAGCGTTATGCTAATTTAGCAAATCTTCTGGACGGTTATTTCGAGAGCGAGGGGCACCACATAAACGTGAATGTCCTCAACAAGGAGGTGCTCCTGGATGCCATGGACCACCCTGAACTGTATCCCCAGCTGACCATCCGGGTTTCCGGTTACGCCGTCAACTTTATTAAGCTGACCCGAGAACAGCAGCTGGATGTAATCAACCGGACCTTCCACGAGGTATTGTAGGCTCCCGGGACCCCAGGACTCCGGGACCCCAGGACTCCGGGACCCCGGGACTCCGGGACTCCGGGACTGTCCCGGGTCCGGCAGTCCCCGGAGTAGCAGGATGCAGCCATGAATCTATGGATGCATCCCCCCGAACCGGTGTCTTAGGCATCGGTTGAGGGGGGATGGTTCGGCGGGTGACGAAAGCTTAGAAAAATAGTAATATAGGAGGTCCCATGAACATTAAGCGAAGCCATTACGGCCCCCTAGGGGCCTCAGTGAGTCTGCATCCCGGCGCCCGGCCTGCAGCCCAGGACCCCCGGGGGTATATCCACTCCATCGAGACCGGTGGTACGGTGGATGGACCGGGAATACGGTATGTAGCCTTTCTTCAGGGATGTCCGCTGCGCTGCCTCTACTGCCACAATCCGGATTCCTGGCAGATGCGTACCGGAAAAACCATGACATCCTCCCAACTACTCGAGGACGTGCTCCGGTATAAACCCTTTATAAAATCCGGCGGTGTGACCCTTTCCGGGGGAGAGCCCCTGACCCAGCCGGAATTTGTAGAGCATTTTTTTACGAATGCCCGAGAACATGGCCTGCACACAGCCTTGGATACCTCCGGGGCTATACCCCTGAACAAGAGCCGGTCCGCCCTGGATGCGGCAGATCTTATTTTATTGGACATAAAGGCCTTGGATCCCCAACTCTGTCGGGATCTGACGGGAATGGACAACCAGCATGCCTTGGAGATGCTTGAATACCTGGAAGCTTCGGGCAAGCCGGTGTGGATCCGCCATGTCGTTGTACCCGGCTACACCGATGATATGGAGCAGCTTGAAGCCCTGGCCTATTACCTCAAGGATTTTTCGGTTATCCAGCGGGTGGAGCTTCTGCCGTTTCACCAGATGGCCACCTATAAATGGAAGGCTCTGGGTCTGAAGTACGCCCTCAAGGATACCCCGGTTCCCTCCAAGGAGCTCATGGAGCGGGCGGCCGAACCCTTTATTCGCCTTGGTTTGATGGATAGCCTGTAGCAGGACATGATCTGCACCCTTGAAATTAGCCTATTCAATCCGCAGAAAACCCCCGGCCGACCGGCCGGGGGATGGGTAAGGAGGTATGGCATTCGGTACTATAAAGAGCCGATTGCACATAACCACTGCAATCGACATGTGCAATTATTGGTAACCAGTCAACCATTTTGCGCACTAAGAAAGGTTTAAAAGAGCCTCGGTCACTCACGGATAAGCAGCGGGTGTAGATATACCAGGGCTGCGGCATCCCAGGACTGGGGCCTGCACGCCACGGGGTAGGGAACCGGGGGGGATGTGCCCCGGGAATACCCGGCGATCAGTTCGGGAAGCCTCCGGTCCCCCTGGCTTCCGGCGAGATCGAAGAGATCCCGGACCAGCTGACCGGCCTCATCTCTAAATCCGTAGTCCCATAGCCCCCGGGCAATCAAGGCGGTATCGTGGGGCCACACCGAGCCGTTATGGTAACTCACCGGATTATATCGAGCCTCCTGGGTCCCCAGGGTTCGTATGCCCCAGCCGCTGTAAAGTTCCGGTCCCATGAGGGTTGAAACCAATCTAGGGGCCCGGTTTTCCGGAACAATGCCCGACCACAAAAGCTGCCCTGCATTGGAGCTCTTAACCGCCAGGGGACGGGAATCACCATCCAATGCCATGGCGTAACAATCCAGAGAATCACTCCAAAACACCCTATCGAAGGACAGCTGGAGCGCCTGGGCGCGCATAAGCAATTCACTGCTCTTCTCCGGGTTCCCAAGGTCCTCGTAAAACTCTGCTGCGGCCATGTAGGCCCGGTAGGCGTAGCCCTGGACCTCGGCTGGCCGGATATATCCCTGGGCAAGGCTGCCGTCGCCGTGGCTCATGGAGTCATCCGAATCCTTCCAGCTCTGGACGACCAGTCCCTTTCCGGGTTCTGCGCTGATGTATTCCAAGAACCCGTCGCCGTCCGCATCCCCGTATTCCATCATCCAGGCCAGGCAGGCCTCCCACTGGGGCTGGAAATGGGCGATCAGATCCCGGGAGCCCGTCTGCTCCACCAATTCCTGGAGTAATATAATGTACAGAGGAGTGGCATCAATGGTCCCGTAGTAGGGGGTATGGGGTATCTTTCCCTTCCGGGCGAGTTCACCGAAGCGTATTTCGTGCATGATTTTTCCCGGTTCCTCCCCGCGGAAGGTATGCACCTCCCTACCCTGGTAATGTCCCAGGTACTCCAGGACTCCCCGGGCGACCCAGGGATGGTGGGGCAGCAGCATGGCCGCGGTAATCAGGCTGTCCCGTCCGAAGGCGGCGACAAACCAGGGAATACCCGCCGCGGGAATGCTTCCCTGGGGCGAAATGAGCATGAGGGCCCGCAGATCCTGGATGGCCTGATTGAGGACCCCCTGATCCTGGCTCACCGGGCCCCGGATCAGGGATTCGGGAAATCCTTCCCGCCACCGGGAATAGCTGGGCAGGCTCGATTCCAGGTCCTGGTTCAGACTTGGATGGGTCAGTGCTATCTTCATGGTCAGGGTAATTTTTTTTCTCGGGGGGATTTCAATGTCCCAGGATAGGGCGGCTTCCCCGGTACCCTCCCCCTGCCGGACTGCCATTTGGGTTTTCCCAGGGTCTCCGGGAACCATCAGACCCCCATCCGGGCCCTGGAGTTTCAGGGTAACGTGAGTTCCATAGGTATCGGGGCCGTCGGTGTATCCGAATTCCAGGGAGGACTTCCCTATGGCCGGGGGTGAGAGGCGGCGATCCAGGGAGGCGAAGCCCCTGGCCTCAAAGAGATCGATAAAATCTGCATCGATGCTCAGGCCAAGGCGAAGCCGCCGGGGTTGGCTGTCGGTGTTTTCCAACACCAAGGTATCAGCCAGCCGTCCTTCCTCCAGGCTCAGGGTGCGGTGGACACCCAGGATCTGGCTTGGCCCTTGGATCAGGGCGTGGTGAAAGACCGCTGTATCGGGCTGGGAGCTGTGGGCAACCAAGGTATGGAAGGTCTCGGGGACATCCGGGCAGTCGAACTGCCATAGGAGTCTGCTCAAGAACCGGGTGTCATGGGAATAGAGCCCCCGCTCCCCCCCAGGAATAGCGCCGTCCTCGTCCGTCACAAGAAAGGTGTAATTTTCCTTCAGTACAATGTTTTTGCTCAAATTCATGGATTATCCCTTTGTTCCGCCGAAGGAGACCCCTTCGAGGAAGTATTTTTGAAAGACAATAAAGAGTATGACTACCGGCAGGGCGCTAAGCATCGCTCCGGCGAGGATGAGCCCCCAGTCTCCTGCAGTTCCGTATATCTGCCGGAAGCTTAATAACCCGATGGGAAGGGTTTTTATTTCATCCGGACTGGTAAGGATGATGAAGGACCAAAAGAACTCGTTCCATGCGCCCTGAAAGCTCAGAATCACCAAGGCACCCAGAGCCGGCCGGGCCATGGGGAACATAACCCTCCAGTAGGTGGTCCATTCGCTGGCACCATCGATCCGGGCTGCTTCCTCGATTTGCCTGGGAAGGGATTCGAAGTACTGCTTCATCAAAAACACCTTGGCTGCCTCAATCATGGTACCCGCGCCTCCGATGATCAGGCCCCAGATATTATTCAATAGGGTGGGTGTACCGAAGATGTTGCTTAATCCCCAAATACCATCCCGTAACACCAGGTAGTTGGAGATAAAAATTACCTGTACGGGAACCATCTGAGCCACTAAGAGCAGCATGAAGACCAGGTGCCGGCCCCGAAAGGTGAAGCGGGCCAGGGCGTAACCGGCCATGGAGGCCAGGAGCAGGTTGGTAATTACCCTGACGAGGGCGAAGAAGAAGGAATTACCGAACCAGTTGGTAAAGAGGCTGGTTCCGGAGGTGATACTCTTCGCTTCTTGGAAAACCCGTTGGTAGTTCCGGAAGATGTATCCGAGGAACCCCGGGCTGATGGTATCGAAACTGGCAACCCGGCCCCGGCGTTCGATCCGACTGGCGGTGATGGTGCTGCCAGTGTAAATCTGGCCGGGGGGCACGGTGGCATCCA
Organism: Spirochaeta lutea; assembly: GCF_000758165.1. Taxonomy (NCBI): domain Bacteria; kingdom Pseudomonadati; phylum Spirochaetota; class Spirochaetia; order Spirochaetales; family Spirochaetaceae; genus Spirochaeta; species Spirochaeta lutea. Next base: position 80,047 of record NZ_JNUP01000049.1, read on the forward strand.
GGGGAACCCGGCTAATCCTGGGGCCGTCACCCTGGTATGAAACCGAAAATCCGTAGGTTGTCAAAAGACCGTCAACCGTAGCTCCGTCAATTTCTTTGCTGCCCGGGCGTTGGTCGATCTGCCGAACCGGTCCGACCAGGGCGTAGTCAGCGGCGTAGGTTTCTTCGAATACGGCTCCCAGGCCTGCCCCGGGCCGGCGCTTGGGTATGATAACCTCCGGGGGCTCGGGTGTCTGGGAATGGGGGGTGAGGTAGGTAATATCAAATTCGATGGTGCTTCCCGGTGTAAATCCCCCGAAAAATGCGTTTTCACCCCCCTGACGACCTAACCGCGCTGCTTGAACCCAGTTACGGGGATTCAGCTGGGGAGAAAGGAGCTTCGGCGGGTATTCCAAGGGGTCGGTTTTAATGCTCGAAAGGGCGGCAAAGAGAAGGGGAGAAAGGAATACCAGGGTAAGGGCGATAAAGAGGGTGTACCCAATACCCGCCCTTGCCCATCGCCGACGTCGATGCCAGTTCTCAAGTAGTTGCTGATTAATCTGTGTTGTTTCGGTCATACATCACCTCGGTCTTTTATTACCAGCCGCTGAAGCATGACCGCTGCAAAGGTAAACAGGGCCAGAAACATGGCTGCTGCTGAAGCCAGTCCCACCTCGGGCAGTTGAGCGCCGGGGAACATCCGGTCGTATACGAAGTAGGCCAGGGTTATGACCGATTCCTGGGGAACTGCGTCACCGAAAATAGCCACCTGGTCGAACATCTGCAGGGTTCCGATGAGCCCCATGGTGGTTACCAGGAATAGTACCGGCCGGATGGATGGAACGGTTATGGATAGAAATTGCCGTACCGGACCGGCTCCATCGATAGACGCCGCCTCGTAGAGGCTCCCCGGCACGTCCTGGAGTCCGGCGATGAAGATCAACATCAGGGTTGGAATGGTTGTGAAGGTGTTTTGAATCATGATGGCAATGAGGGGTACCGGAATGCCCATAACGGTTTGGCGGGTCTGGAGCCAGACAAAGTCCACATCAACCCCGGGACCTAGATCGATAATGCCGGTCATGGTGCCAAGTACGGTTATTCCCAGGGACAAGAAGAAGGACAGCAGTCCCGTGGGGGCATCGAAAAACCGGATAGGGAAGCCCTTGGTACGCTCGTAGAGGTAAAATCCCGTCTGGAACAAGAGAAAGAGCAATGCCGCAGTCACAATGGCTGGACCGAGGCTCTGAATCGTTCCCGATATAAAGTTTATAAATCCCCGGCGCTGGAACAGCCAAAGAAAGATAACGGTAATAACTACTGAACTGGCAATGCTGGGCAGATAAAAGGCGGAACGAAAGAAGCCAATGCCCTTCATCTTCCGATTCAGGATTGATGCTATCACCAAGGCCAGAAAGGTCTGTACCGTGGTGACAATGAGGGAAAAGGCTACGGTGTTTCTGAGGGCCTTAAGAAAATTCGCTTCACGGAAGAGGTTTGCATAGTTTGCCAATCCGACGAACTGTGCCTGATTGAACATATTGTAATCGGTAAAGCTAAAATACACCGCCCGGACCGCGGCATACACAAAAAATATGCCCTGAATTACCAGGAATGGGGTAAGAAATCCCCAGGCGGTCAGGGTGCGTTTTTGATGGAAGGTCATGTACGCCTCCTTGGCGGAAGCCCGGGATCAGCAAAGGAGCTGATCCCGGGCGGGGGAAGATTCGGGGTTTCCTAGAGTCCTGCGCGATCCAGGATTGCATCAAGCTCGTTTTGAGCCTGGCGCACCGCATCGTTCACAGAAATCTGACCGGTCATAACCTCGGACAACATGGCGTTTACCGGACCCATCCAGTCGGTTCCCACCACACCGAATTGGTAGCCGTATACCACACCCTCTTCTGCGCCTTGGAAGACTACCTTATTGGTCTGCGCTTCCACGGTGTCTTGGTCGAAGAAGGGGTTGTCTGCTAAGGCGGTTCGGCTTGGAATGGCCAGACCCTCTTCCAGAATGAATTGCTGGGCTTTTTCACTGGTAAGGGCCTTCAGAACCTCCACGGCGGCTGCCTTCCGGGGGCTATCGCTGTTGATCCCATAGGCAACGGTGAACAGGAAGTTGCCCCGCTCTCCGGTATTCGGTGCTTTGGGGAGGAAGGTCGCTCCGTAGGCGAGGTTCGGTGCCTCATTCCGGAGGAATCCGATAATCCAGGCTCCTTCAATGGCCATGCCTACATTCTCGGTTGCTAAGGCGCCGCCGCCCCAGCCCTGACCGATATCCGACGGAAGTACCCCGACCTTGTCCCGAACCAGACCGGTGTACCAGGAGGTCGCAGAAACGAAGGCAGGATCATTGAGGTTTGTCCGACCGTCAGATCCCCCGAAGGGGCTCCATCCAGCACCGAAGGCGAAAGCGCCGAACCGGGCGTAATCCGCCGGCAGGGCTATGCCATATACGTCTTGGCCGAGTTCAGAGATCTTCCGGGCCTTTTGAGCCAGGGTTTCCCAGGTGTCGTTCTCGTTGGGATAGGCAACACCGGCCTCGTCGAAGAGATCCTTATTGTATACCAGCGCCAGGGTGTTGAAGTCCTTGGCAATGCCGTAGAGCTTCCCATCGATGGTGTAGGCGTCGGTCAGGCTTTCAATGAAGGGATCCGGGTTTACATAGTCGTTCAAGGCCTCGACCTTCCCGGTGGCGATGATTCCCGGGGCTGTTTCTACGGGAATGTAGAAGATGTCTCCAGCTGTTCCTGCTGACAGGGCGTTGAATAGAGCTGCGTTATAATCGCCCTCCAGGGGTTCGTACACCACCTCGATGTTTTTTGCTTTTAGATCAGCGCCGATTACCTCGTTCAGCAGCCGGGTGACTACTGCGGGATCCTGGCCGCCATAGCCCATGATCCGTACACGCTGGGGTTGAGCAGGGGATGTGCTGCTGCCCCCGGATGCCTCTGATTCTCCTCCAGCCCATACGAGGCCGAAGCCGATTAGTAATACAAATACCGCAAGTACCAACTTTTTCATAGTTGTCCTCTCCTTTTTTGGTTTTTTGTAAGCGGTTACAATTCCTATTGTCCGGCGCTTTACCTCATCCGTCAAGTAAAAAAATGTAAAATATGGAACCGTTTACAAAAAAACCGGATTCCCGGTGTCCCGATCACCGAAGGGTGGAGGTTCCGGGCCGGGCAGCTGGTTCCGGGAAGTGCTGTCGGTGCCGGATCGGAAGGATTCTATCGTGGGCAATAGGTTGCACACTACACAGGATAGAGCGGAGCTGCCTGGTGTACAGCCCCAGGGATGGCGCCGCGGGATTATCATGGGCTGCATGCCAACCTGGAAGAGTTTAACGCCCCAGGGATAGCGCCGCAGATGGGGAAGGGTACAGGCTTTTGCGCACTATCTGAGGAACTGGTCCCGGGAAGTAGTAGTGGCTCGGCACCTATTCGCTCGGGCCCGGCCGTACTAGAGGCGCCGGGTGGTTTGGCGGGCTACCAGTTGGACCGGCAGAGTGATATGCCTGGGAGGTTGACGGTCAATCTGCTCTCCCAGGAGGGTAAGGGTTTGCTCCGCCATGAGGGGGATGTCTTGGTGGATGGTAGTAAGGGTATCTCCCAACTCGGGTAAATCGTCGAATCCCACAACGGAAACCTGGTCAGGGCAGGAAATGTGGTGATCCGCCAGACACACCAGGGCGCCCTGGGCCATTTCGTCCGATGAGGCGAAGACGGCGGTGAACCTCTCGGGATGGTTACCCCCCGAACCCTCCAGATACCCTGCCAACACCCGGTAGGCATCCAGGGCGGAGAACCGGCCGTCCAGAACCATCTCCGGATTATGCATGACCCCGGCTTGGGACAGGGCCTCGCGAAAGCCTTCGTAGCGGTCTTTAAAGGCCTGGTGCTGCATGTACCCCCCGATGTGAAGGATGGATGTATGGCCCAGGGCCGTCAGATGTCTTCCTGCCTGGTAACCGCCGTCAAAATCATCGGGGCTTATGGAAGCTATACCCTCACCGCGGCCGATGAGCACAAAGGGTGTAGCATTTTGTTGGAGGTAGGCGATCCGGGGGTCGTCATCATGGGCGCCGAAGAGTACCATTCCGTCGGGAAGCTGTTCGGGAAGACCGTTGGGAAGGTTGCCTACCTCCTCGAACCTCAGGCCATCTACCCGGGCGCGGTTCATGAGGCTCTCAATGAAGAGAAAAAAGAAGGGGGTCAGGCGTTTGGTGTTCGGGGCGACGTTTAGTCCGATCCTCAGGCCGGAACGGAAGGATAACTCCCGGGCTGCCACATCGGGTTGGTATCCCAGGGCCTTCATGGTCTCCAGGACCTTCCGGCGGGTGTATTCTTTGACCCCGGGCCTGTCATTTAAGACCCGGCTGACCGTGCCGATGGAGACTCCTGATTCTTGGGCTACTTCGCGAATGGTAATCTTGCTCATAATGGAACCGGTTCCAAGTGTATCATAGATACAGGAGGCGGCGCCAGGGATTAGAGAAGATTATGAACAGCTGTGCCGTTGCCTCCCGTCCCCTCTGGACTTTCTATCCCCCGGAGCCTATGGTTTTTTCATGAGTATGATACTGAATCAGGATTTTCCCTCGGGGGATCCCGGCATAGACACGGTGTCCGGGGGACTGAAGATCGGGGACAACGTGGTCTGGCGGACCGAGTCCCTGGCATTGTACCGCCGGTGCTGCCGGGCCTTAGCGGTGCAGGGCAGAGAGCACGGCATGGCCATGGTGTACTTCCGTTTTGCGAATCATCCCCCACTCTTCGCCCTGGAACAAGACGACCAGGGGGGGTGGATGGTGGCTGGCGAGTTTAGTCATGCAGTGGAGGTGATTCAGACCCATCCTGAACGGGGTTTTGAGGATTTTATTACCCAGATCCACCGGGTCATCTCTCGGAAGGGTGAGGGAGGGATCTACTTTTTTGACAGCCTGTCCGATCTCCAGAATATTTACTATTCAGACCGAATGATCGGTAGTTTTTTCCGGCTCACCTGTCCCTACCTGCGCCGCCTCAAGACCATTGCCTATTTTTGTCTTGACTGGTTCGTTCATTCCAACCATGCCCTGACCCCCATCCGAAGGACTACCCAACTATGGATCGACGGGTTCGTTCACCGGGGCCAGTTCTACCTTCAGCCCATTAAGACCCTGGGAGGTAAGGGGGGATTGTACCGCTGGGCCCGGAGATCCTCTGAGGAAGTCGGGATTTCCGGGGATCCCGGGGGTGATTCGGAGGGCCCGGATAGGGGAGATACTGCTGCCGTTCCGGTACAAAACAGCGCTGAGCAGTCCGCGGTCCGCTCGGCCCTGGGTTGGCAGGGGGTGCCCTCGGCGGCCTATCGTCAGGTGGATGTATGGGATTCGGTGTTTCTACGTCTCAAGGATCTCCTGCAGGCAGGAGAATCCCCCAAAAATACGGAATCTGCCCCCCAGGGCGAAGGCCCATCCACGCCGGATACAGAGGAGCAGATTCGGGAGCTGCACCGGATAACCACCCGGATGATGCTAACCAACGATCCGTCCATGGAGGAGTTGGCTCTCGCGGAGATTTCTCCCCGGGATATCGTATCTATCTGGCAGCGCATGGTGGGCACGGGGTTTATCGGGGGAAAGGCCCTGGGGATGCTTCTTGCCAGGGCGATTCTACGGAATGCCCGGTCGAGGATTCAGGATTACCTCGAGGAGCATGACTCTTTTTACATCGGTTCGGATGTATTTTACACCTTCCTGGTGGATAATGACTGCTGGTGGGACCGCCAGGACCAGCGCAGCCCGGAGTACTACCTGCGGAAGAATGAATCCCTGGCCCAGCGAATCCTCCAGGGCAGCTTCCCCCAGGATGTGGTTAACGCCTTCCAGGATCTGCTGGAGTACTTCGCCGGCAGCCCCATCATCGTCCGGAGTTCCAGCCTCCTGGAGGATAACTTCGGGAACGCCTTCGCGGGAAAGTACGAATCTATCTTCTGCGCTAACCAAGGCAGCCTACCAGATCGCCTGGAGGAATTTCTGAATGCCGTGAGGCGTATCTACGCCGGAACCATGAGCCGGGAGGCCCTGGAATACCGGCGGGACCGGGGGGTGCTGGAAAAGGATGAACAGATGGCCCTGCTGGTTCAGCGGGTCTCCGGAACCCGCCGGGGCGATATTTTTTATCCCGATCTCGCAGGCACCGTACTGAGCTGGAACCCCTATGTCTGGCACCAGGATATCGATCCCGGGACGGGGATGGCCCGGATGGTCATCGGCTTGGGGACCCGTGCAGTGGAACAGGTAGGCGATGACCACCCATGGATTGTATCCCTGGGATCCCCCCATCGGCGGCTGGAGGAGGGGAGGAAGCGCCAGCACCAGCAGATGATGGACTGTATAAACCTGGACCTCGGGCGGTTCGAAACCAGGTCGATCGCCCTGGAGCTGCTTCCGCCGCGGTTGGTCCGCCGGGACTGGCGGCGCCGCCGGGTTCTCCGGGAGATGGGCCTTCCCGAATCCCAGGCCGTGGAGGTATCCCTGGACGCCATCCTCTCGTCCCGGGAGGATTCCCTCATCCCCCTGCTGCGTGAGGCCGCCTCCCGGCTTTCCCGAGCCTACGGGGTTCAGGTGGAGCTGGAGTTTGCCGCCCAATGGGGCCCCGGACAGGAAAATCCCCCTGAAAACGGCAGAACACCGGAACAGGCCCAGGCCGATGATTTGCCAGGTAGCCTCAGGATAAACCTGCTCCAGTGCCGGCCTTTCCAGCTCAGATTGCCCGCCGGTGAATCCCTCTCCCGCCCCGAGCTGGTCAAACACGACCCGCGTATCATCATCCACGCCAAGGGGCCGGTCATCGGGGTGGGGCGGAGTATGGCTATCAGTCATATAATTTACGTTGATCCCCAGGGGTATTCGCGGCTGGATGAGGGCCGCAGGTATGCCCTCGGTCAGGCCATCGGCCGGTTGATGCACGGTCTTCCGGCGGGTCATACCACCCTGCTTTTAGGGCCCGGCCGTTGGGGAACGAGTACCCCGGCCATGGGGGTGCCGGTTTCTTTTCGGGATATTAAGGGTGCCTCGGTGATCGCGGAGATGGACTGGATGCACGAGGGCTTGAGCCCCGAGTTGTCCCTGGGAACGCATTTTTTCCATGAGATGGTGGAAGCCGATCTTCTCTTCATCGGTCTGCGCCGGAGCGATAAGGACTGCGTCATTAATCTGGAGTGGTTCCGGGAACAGATGGCGGGTTGTAGGGATGGTGATGACGGATTAGGGGGATTTGAATGCCTCTACTGCCTGCCGTGCGGTTCCCAACCCCGGGGCATTGTGCTGTTTGCCGATCCCATTGGTCAGGAGGTCCTGCTCTACCAGGATCAGCCTCCCTCCTAGTTGAGGCGGCATCGAACCCCAGTGATTACCCCGCCCGGATGTGCTCGGGCATAAAAAAGCCGGAGGAATCCTCCGGCTCAGTAATTCAGGGCTCTCCGGGATGGTTCTTGGACGCAACCCGGAAAACCCCAGCAGATATCTGCTGGCTTGTATTAGTGCTTATACGACGCCCTGATCCAGCATGCTGTCGGCAACCTTGATGAACCCTGCGATATTGGCTCCTGCAACATAGTTGAAGGGACTCGCATAGCGCTCTGCCGCCTGGGCCGCATCGGCGTGAATTTGCTTCATGATCCCCTGCAGCCGGGCATCCACCTCTTCTCTGGACCACGAAAGCCGTAGAGAGTTTTGGCTCATTTCTAGGCCGCTGGTTGCCACACCGCCGGCGTTGGCAGCTTTGCCGGGACCGTAGAGGATACCGGCTTCGAGGAACTGATGGACAGCATCCTTGTCGCTGGGCATGTTCGCTCCCTCGCACACCAGCTTACACCCGTTTTTCAGGAGTGTTTTCGCATCGGCACCGAGTAGCTCATTCTGGGTGGCGCTGGGGAAGGCGGCATCGCAGGGAATATCCCAGGGGCGTACACCCTCTTTGTAGGTCGCCTTGGGGTATTTTTTAGCGTACTCGGAGATCCTGCCCCGGCGTACATTTTTCAGTTCCATCACGAATGCCAGCTTTTCGGTGGTGATTCCATCGGGATCGTGGATGGTTCCCCCGGAGTCTGAGAGGCTCACGGGTTTTGCTCCGAACTCCAGAAGTTTTTCTACGGTGTACTGGGCGACATTCCCCGAACCGCTCACCAGGCAGGTCTTTCCTTCCAGAGAGTCCCCCTTGGCAGCCAGCATTTCTTTTGCAAAGTAGACAGATCCGTATCCCGTAGCCTCGGGTCGAATCTTGCTTCCCCCCCAGTTCAGGGCCTTTCCGGTCAGGACCCCGGTGAACTCGTTGCGAAGGCGTTTGTACTGTCCGAAGAGGAAACCGATTTCCCGGCCGCCAACCCCGATGTCACCCGCGGGAATGTCGGTATTAGATCCGATATGCTTGGATAGCTCGGTCATGAAGGACTGGCAGAACCGCATAACCTCGCCTTCGCTCTTTCCCTTGGGATCGAAGTCCGAACCGCCTTTTCCTCCTCCCATGGGCAGGGTGGTAAGGGAGTTCTTAAAGATCTGCTCAAACCCGAGGAACTTAAGAATACTCAGATTTACCGTGGGGTGAAAGCGTAATCCCCCCTTGTACGGACCCAGGGCGCTGTTGAACTGCACCCGGAATCCCCTGTTTACCTGGCATTTGCCTGAATCATCAACCCAGGGCACCCGGAAGTGTACAACCCGCTCGGGCTCTACCAGACGCTCCAAAATCTGGTATTCCCGGTACTCGGGATGCTGGGCAATTGCAGGTTCCAGACTGGTTAAGACCTCATCAACCGCCTGGAGGAATTCTTGCTCACCTGGATTTCTTTTTGCGACCTGGGTGAGTACTTCTTGAACGTACGACATGAACAACTCCTAATAAAAATTCCCCGGGGCCTGGCCCCAGGCTTTCGTATAATAATACAGTTTTTCTTGTATAAAAAGGGAATATCCGGGGGAAACGCGGTAAAGTACCCGGATATCCCTGGTCACCCCGGAATCGGCTCCAGGCGTAGACATGTTACCGTGGAGTTTTGCACAATTTTACTCATTTTAGCACCATACAGTCGGCAGCAGACGCCTCAGTTGAATCCCAGAATCAAGCCCAGATTTCATCCAAGAGACCGAAGAGGGTATCCCTCCGGATGGGTTTGCTTAGGTAATAATCCGCGCCGTGGGACAAAAACCGTTTCCGATCCTCGGGAAAGGCGTGGGCGGTGAGGACACATACCCGGGCTCTTAGTTCCCCCGGTTCTTTTTTGCGCATGGCAGCGATCACATCCATACCGTTCATTCCCGGCAGCCCCACATCCATGAGAATCAGATCAAAGGGTTGGAGGGAATCTATAGACCTCTGCCACTGTTCAGCCGCTGCCAGGCCGGTTCCTGCCTCGGTAATAATCATGCCCTGAGCGCTCAGTAACCGCTGGATGTACAGCCTGTTAATGGCCTCGTCTTCTACCAGGAGGACCCGCCGCCCCTGGTACCGACCGGGGGAAGGGGTGAGCTCGGCGGTTTCTGGGGACTGGGCTGGAGGGCGGCCTGCCTGGGGTTCGGGGCGGGAGATTCCCGGGGCAGGGGTGACGGGGGACGCGTGTTCGGGTACGTCGGGAAGCTGCTCCCTGGGCGGATCATGGCGTTCCAAGGGAAGTTCAACGAGGAAGGTGCTGCCCCTGCCGGGTTTGCTGTCCACGGAGATTCTACCCATCATGAGGTCCACCAACCCCTGGACAACCGCCAATCCCATACCGATTCCCTGGTGGGTTTTGGTGTAGGGGTTCTCAAGCTGCGCAAAGGGCTCGAAGATCCGGGAAATCCCAGGATTGTCGATGCCGATCCCGGAGTCTTGAACCTGAATCTCAAGACCGTGTTTAGCCCGGATTTCCAGGCTGACATACCCGGAGTTGGTATACTTAATCCCGTTGGTTAATAGGTTTAGGGTGATTTGACTGATGCGCTGCTCGTCTCCCACCATCCAGACACCCTGAGTCTCATCCCTGTATCGGAGATCCAGGTTTTTTCGTTCTGCCAGTCTCTGGACCTGATGGATGCAGGTTTGGGCGACCCGGCTTGGCTGGAAGGGTTTCGGGGTAATGCGAAGACTATGACGGGACAGGCGGTTAACATCCAGAAGATCTTCCACAATAGCGAAGAGATTCTGTCCGCTCTGTTCCAATAATTCCAGATAGTTGGTGGTTTCCTCGTCGTAGTCGTGCTCCTGGAGCAGACTCAGCATCCCCAGAATACCGTTTATCGGTGTTCGCAGCTCATGACTGACATTTGCCAGGAATTCCTCCCTGGTCTTATTCGCCGCCTCGGCTACCTCCTTAGCAGCCCGCAATTCCATGAAGGTCTGCCGGAGCTGGGTAACATCCCGGGTCAGGGTGGCGAACTGACCCGGGCTTGCCTGGTAGGCGGAAACCTCAAAGTACCGGCCCAGTTCCCGGGCATAACTCTCAAAACAGATGCTTTCCCCCGTCAAGGCCACCTTCCCGTATTCCTCAATCCAATGCTTCTCGGTTCGGGGAAGGATTTCCAATACAGTTTTTCCCACCACCGCAGCGGCAGGCATTCCCAGAATCCCCTCCATAGCAGGGTTCACCTCTAAAAACCGGTAATCCACCGGTTCTCCTCGGGTATTCACGATGATCTCATGCAGGGCAAAGCCCTCGGACATGGTGGAAAAAAGCAGCCGGTACTGATCCCGGCTCGCCCGGAGCTGCTGTTGGCGCTGAAAGTCCCGGGTATTGTCCTCAACCGCAGCTATGGCGCCATCAAAATCCCCCGAGGAATTCTCCAATGGGGCGATGTTCACCCCTAGGACCCGTTCCCGGCCCTCCATGCGTACCTGGATCCGGAGATCATGGAGGACCGTCCGCTCCCGTTCAACCTGCCAGAAGGGAAGGTGATGCGCCTCGAGTTCCGTACCGTCGAGACCCCGAACCCCCATGACGGGGTCGGATAGGGGGGATTGGCCTCGGGAGATTCCAAGGATCTCCCGGGCCCGGGGGTTAGAATACACGATCCCGCCCTGGGTATTCAGCACCACAATCCCCGCGGGGCTTGTGAGAGCCAGCATCTCTAACCGCCGGCGCTCGGATTCCAGGTTTCGTTCCATTTGGAAGTGCAGAACCAGCCCCGCGAAAATCTCCCCGGTGGTGCGCAGCCGGGGTAGCAGGCCTTCTTGAAAGTTGAGGGGGCTGCCGAGATTTACCCCCCAGAGGATGTAGGTGGCTCCCCGGGTTGAGACGAGGGGCAGCAAAAAGGCCCCGGTAATACCCTGGCGTTTCCACCACTTCCATTGACCATCCGTCAGGACAGCTTTTGCCTCGTCCGGAGATGGGACGATGACATCTCTGCCGGCATCTACAATCCCATCCAGCCCGGGAAAGCCCTCTATACGGCTCAGATTTGACAGTTCCGAGCCGGGGTACTGGTAACCTGTCCAGGATTCTATTACCTCCCTGGTTTCATCCACCGCCATGAAGCCCAGGTAGTCCAGGGTCAGGAGCTCTGCCAGCTGTTCGAGGCTTACGGTAAGCCGTGAGGACAAATCTCCTCCAGGTTGAACCAGGTAGGCTGAAACCTGGGCAGTGAGCTGCTCCAGACGGGAGGCCTGGCTTCCCTGTTCACCGGTTCGCGGATTCGAATCCTTCAGGTGCCGGATACGCTCTACCAAGCGTAAGCGCTCGGTGTTCAGGGCGCTGAAGGTTAGCTCGGCCGGGTCCCGGACTCCCCAGCGCAGGATGCCCAGGTGCACGGCGTAAAAGGACAGGGCCTTGAGGGCCTGGGCGGCCATGGCACCGGTTGTTCCGGACCAGGACTCCCGGAGGGGTATGTACAGCGTTGCGGCAAGCCAGGAAAGCACCAGGATCAGTATCATGTACCAGAATAGACTGGTTTTCCTGGCAGTCCAGTACCGTCGGATGTAGAGGACCAGGGCCAGGAGCATTACCCCGCTGATTACAAGGTTGATGTCCCCGAGATCGGCGGTTGGTTCGGTGAGCAGCAGCATCAGGGCCACCAGTCCCAGGCTTAGCAGAGAGGAAAAAGCATGCCAGGTTCCGATGCGGTTGGCCCGGTTCCCGGAGAGCACGGCCGTCAAAATAATTCCCCCCTCCAGACCTCGGCCTGCTATCCATAACGCACCGGAGATTCTTGCATCCACCCCGGGTACACCCGTGAGCAGTTCCAGGTTGCTGATGGTCCGCAGAAGATCCAGCACTCCGACATATCCGTACCCGACTCCGAGAACGAGCAGAAGGCTGCCCCTGAGGTGGGGATGCACCTGATGGGTAAAGGCGGCGATACCCAGGGCTATGAAGATACAGAGAAACTCCAGAAGTAGATGAAAGGTCCGGTGGTTCACCAGGCCTGCTTGTGCAGCGGCCATGAGAATCACCATGACGAGAAAAAGAAATGCGAATTGCGGTACCTGGTTTTTACTTACTGTATGCCGAAGGAACACATCACCCCCTGTTCAAGTATCCACCCTCCGCAAGAGTTCTTCAACTCTAATATTGCCAACAGGGTCAAAAAGCTCCTATACTGGAGGTTCAGTATTCTTGGGCATGCTAAATGCAAAGTAGGGTTGCAATTGGCTACAGTAGAAAAAGTAATTACCGGCGGTGTTTCGCCGGGCTGAAAGGGAGTTTGTATGTCAGAAGTTGTCGTAAAACCGGTTTCCACCAAAAAAGAGATGGACATGTTCATCCATTTTCCCTGGAAGGTGTACCGCTCGCCGGAGTCCCACTATCCCAACTGGGTTCCGCCCCTGCTGATGGATGAGAAACATACCTTCAATAGGAGCCATAATAAGTTCTTCAACCATGCCGATCAGCAGGAGTTTTTAGCCTTCCGGGACGGCCGTGTTGTAGGGCGGATTGCCGCTATGGTGGACTGGAACTATGTGGACTACCAAAAAAAGAAGGACGGGTTTTTCGGTTTTTTTGAGGTGCTGAAGGATGCCGAGGCCGCCCTGGCCCTCCACCGCGCCGCCGAGGACTATCTACGGGAACGGGGTATGGATCGGGTTCTTGGTCCGGTGAACCAGTCCACGGGTCATATCCTGGGGTGTATGATCTCCGCCTTCGATGTGCCCCCGGTTGTCCAGATGGGTTACAACCCTGAGTACTATCAGGAATTTCATGAATCGGCAGGCTATGAGAAGGAGATGGATCTCCGCAGCTATATTATGGATGTAAGCCTGCCCCTTTCGGATAAAATAAAGCGGGTAAGCGAGCTGGCCCGAAAACGCAACGGCGTGGAGGTTCGTAAGGCGGATGTGAAGCAGTGGGCCCAAACCGTTGATGTGGTTCGGGAGATCTGGAACGACGCCTGGACGGATAACTGGGGTTTTACGCCCTGGACGGAAGAGGAATTCGCCGTGATGGCCGCAGACATGAAGATGATCATGGACAAGGACATGGTCCTCATGGCCTATATTGACGGAGAACCCGCAGGTTTTGCATTTCCGGTACCCGATGTGAACAATATCATGATCAATATGAACGGGCGGCTTTTCCCTACGGGGATTTTCAAGCTTCTAGGCGGTATAAAAAAGGTGAAAAACCTCCGGGTGGCTGCCTTCGGGGTGAAGAAGAAGTTTCAGAACAAGGGCGTGGATGCCGCATTCGTGTACGATCTGTACACCCAGGGACAGGCGAAGGGGTATACCGGTGCGGAGTTTAGCTGGATACTGGAGACCAATCAGCGTCTTACCAATATGCTGGAGAACTGGGGAGCGACCTACTACAAGACCCACCGTATTTTTCGAAAACCCCTGTAAGGTGTCGTTTCTTACCGCCGCCTGATTAGTTGAATCTCATTCAATTGTGTGCTACCAATTCAGCAACCCGGGGTAACTCCCGGGTTGCATGTTAGGTGCGAGGAGAGTTGTATGAAAACCTGTTATTTATTTCCCGGCCAGGGAGCTCAGTTTCCCGGAATGGCCAAGGACCTATTTGAATCAAGTCAAACCGTTAAGGATCTCTTTACTGCTGCATCGGATGCCACCGGCAAGGACCTCCGGGCTCTGCTCTTCGACTCATCCGAGGAGGTACTGAAGGTAACCGAGAACACCCAGATTGCGGTTACCCTGGCGAATATTTCAGCTGCCGCCTATCTGTCCGAACGCGGCATCACGGCGGATGCTACCGCGGGCTTTAGCGTAGGAGAGTATGCTGCTCTCTACGAAGCTGGGGTCTTGGGTTTGAAGGATCTCTTTAAGGCTGTGGTGCTCCGGGGAGAGGCCATGGAGAAGGGCAGCCGGGCGAGCGATACTCCCGAGGGTCCGGCGGGCATGAGTGCAGTCATCGGCCTTCCCTTCGAGGAGGCGGCTCCCATCGTAGAATCCTTGGCTGATCAGGGGGTCTATGTGGCAAACCATAGCTCACCCATCCAGATTGTATTAGCCGGAAAGGCGGGCGGATTGACGGCTGCCGAGAAGGCCCTGGAGGATGCCGGGGCTATGAAGGTGGTACGACTCAAGGTTTCGGGGCCATTCCACAGTCCCTTGCTGCAAAACGCCAGAGAGGAGTTTGAGGCCGCTATCGCCGATATTCCCTTTGCTGATCCTAAAAAACCGATCTTTTCCAACGTAACCGGTCAGAGCATTACCTCCGGGGAAGAGGCCCGAAAACTGGCGGGTTTACAGATAGTATCCACTGTGCGGTGGGTGGATAGTATGCAGAATATTCTGGACGGCGGGTATCAACGGGTGCTGGAGGTCGGTCCCGGCACGGTACTGACCGGACTGTGGAAGAGCTTCTACCGGAAACAACGTGCCCTTCCGGCGGGAACAAAGGATTCCATCGAAGCGCTTCTGGAAGCCTAGTAAAGAGTAAAATATCTCCAATACCGGGTCCCGGGGGGTGGGAACCGGGTCCGTCTCAGGAACACGGAGGGGCTTTAGGCGTGCTTAGAAGCCCTGAAATTGGCCTTCGACTGGACAAACCGTGAGTTGTAATTATACTTACCCCATTCTTCAAACCAATGTGAAAGAGGATCATACATGGAACGACGTGTTGTTATTACCGGAATGGGAACCATCAACCCCCTGGGCGACACCCTCCAGGGATACTACGATAACCTGATTGCCGGGAAGTCCGGCGTTAAGCGCTGGGAATCACTGGATTTATCGCCCTGCGAGAATAAGATTGGCGGGGATTTAGGGGATTACGATTTTACGGCCGGGCTTGAACGTTTTAAAGACGCGTTAGGTCCTCAGTATAAGGCGGTAAAGAGGTTATTCCGGAATGCAACCTTCACTTCAAAAATGTCGGTGCTAACAGCCTTAGATGCCTGGAAGGATGCGGGCCTTCTCCATGCCGAGATCGATCCCTTTCAGACCATGACCGTGGTTGCGGGCCATAACCTAAACTCCAACTATATCTACAAGATGGGTCTTCAATACCAGGAGGAACCCGAGTTCATCGATCCCCTGGCAAGCGTAGAGGCTATAGATAACAATGTACCCGCCCTGGTTACCGAGGTGCTGGGTATTCACGGTCCGGCATACACCATCGGCGGAGCCTGTGCCAGTGGAAACCTTGCCCTGCGGGATGCCTTCCGGGATATCAAGCTGGGAGAGGTAGAGCGGGCAGTGGTCTGCGGTGCAGCCTTCGATGTAAGTGCTGCCGATATCATGGCGTCTTCAATAATTAACTCGGTGGTAGTCAAAAAGGAATTCCAGGAAAAACCCGAGACGGGCAGCCGTCCCTTCGACACCCAGCGTGACGGATTTGTATACAGCCACGGATCTGCAACCCTGATTGTTGAATCCCTGGAGAGTGCCAAGGCCCGGGGAGCCAGGATCTATGCCGAGGTGCTGGGGGTTAAGGCCAGCGCGAACGCTAACCACCTTCCTATGCCCGGGGCTGACTACATGTCCTGGGTCATGAAGGAGCTTCTGCGAACCACGGGTACAAAACCCGAGGATGTGGATTACGCGAACTGCCACGCCACAGGAACCCCGGCGGGGGATATGCAGGAGATTATGGCTATTAAGAATACCTTCGGGGAGCATGCCTACAAACTGAAATTGAATGCACCCAAGTCCATGTTAGGGCATACCTGCTGGGCAAGTCCCCTGGTGGAAACCATTGGTGGTATACTTCAGATGCAGCACGGGAAACTTCACCCGACTATAAACATCGACAACCTTGATCCGGAGATAGATCTTGATGTCTGTCCCAATGAGCCTGTAGATTTTCAGGCCCGGATTATGCTGAAAAACTCCTTCGGGTTTGGTGGATTAAACTGCTGTAGTTTAATCAAGATGTGGGAGGAAGATTAGTTATATGGCACAAAATGCCTTTGTAACCGGCGGATCCCGGGGGATCGGCCGGGCAATTGTTTTACGCTACGTAAAAGAGGGCTGGGGCGTGGGGTTTACCTACAATGCCAACGACGAAGCAGCCCAGGAGACCATCAGGCTGGCCCAGGAAATCAATCCTGAACTGCCGGTCCGGTCGTATAAGATGGCTCTGGATAATGAGCAGCAGATCGAAGATGTATGCGATGCGGTGCAGTCCGACTTCCGTACGGTAACGGCTGTGGTGAATAACGCAGCCATTGTCCGGGATAACGCAGCAGCCTTGATGGATAACGACCAGTGGAATCAGGTTATCCAGGCAAACCTCACCGCTCCGTTTTTGGTAAGCAGATCCTTTTTAATGCATTTTCTTTCCAACAGGAAGGGCAGGCTCGTACATATCGGTAGCCTGTCAGCCTACGGAAGCAGCGGCCAGGTAAACTACGCGGCTGCGAAGGCGGGGTTGGAAGGCATGAGTCTGACCCTGGCGAAGGAGTATGGAAAAAAAGGTATTACCAGCAATATCGTGACCGTGGGGTACGTTCCTACGGACATGACCCAGAGTCACATGAATCAGGCTCTCTCGGAATATTGGGTCAAACACTGCCCCCTGCGAAGGGTTGGAACCCCCGAGGAAATTGCCTCCATGGTGTTCTACCTGTCCGGGGACGAGGCAGGATTCATCAGTGGAGAAAATATTCGGGTATCCGGGGCGCTAACCTATTCGGTTTAACCCGGCGTTACAATCACCTATAAAAAGGAGAATACCGATGAATAAGGTCGGCATCGAAAAGTTAAATGTATACGGTACATCCATGTACCTGGATCAGCGGGACCTCGCCGTGGCCCGTCAGAAGGATCCTGCCCAGGTTGTGGAAGATTTTCTGATCCACACCCGCTCTTTGAATCCCCCCTGGGAAGATACGGTTACCATGGGAGCGAATGCTGCCCTGGCTATGCTCAGCGAGGAAGATAAGAAAGACATCGGAATGCTCATCGTGGGCACCGAGGGTTCGGTGGACTTTGGAAAGCCGATATCCACGAATATTCATAAAGCCTTAGGGCTCGGACCGAATGTCCGGAACTTTGAGACCAAATTCGCCTGCTACAGCGGGGTCGCTGCCCTGGATGTGGCGGTTAACTGGGTGGCTTCTGGGCTAAACCATGGAAAAAAGGCTCTGGTTATTGCCACCGACTTTTCCCGGGCCCACCTGGATACCAAGGAAGAGTTTGTAATGGGCGGAGCCGCCACAGCTGCTCTTATCTCCAGCGATCCGAAGATTGTTGAGTTCGAGACCCAGAAAAAGGGGACCTGGTCAACGGATATCTACGATACCTTCCGTCCCAGCGCCACCGCCGAGGTAGGCAACAACGAGGTAAGCTTGTTCAGCTACATGGATGCCGCCAGCGGTTCCTACGAGAACTACCTCGAACACAATCCCGATTCGGTGGATTTCGACACCTATTTTAAGTATTTCATTTACCACACTCCCTTCCCAGGGATTGCCTTCCAGGCTCACCGGACCCTTTGCCGGGATCATGCGCCGAAGAAGAAGGCTGAGCTGAAGGCAGATTTCGAGAAACGGGTCATTCCGGCCCTACAGTTTGCCAAGCGGGTTGGGTCTACCTACGGAACCAGCAATTTTACCGGACTTGCCAGCCTGATTCTCCATGCCGACGATCTGAACGCCGGAGACCGCCTGGCTCTTTTTGCCTACGGATCCGGTGCGATCGGTGAGTTCTACTCAGCTATTGTTCAGCCCGGTGCCCGGGAGGCTCTGGAGGCGATGAAGATTTCTGAAAAACTAGATGCCCGCCGGAAGTGCAGTGTGGAAGAATACGAGTTCATCGAGAATTTGCGGGAGACCTACGTGGAAAACCCCGATCTTGAGCCCGATTTCTCCATCCTGAATAACTGGTACAAAGAACACTACGAGGGCAGCGGTCTGCTGGTCCTGAAGAAGGTGGATAACTGGTACCGAACCTACGAGAGGGCGTAAGATGTCTGGAGGTGCTGTGGGCTACCTGGTAGAGAGCGGGCTTGGTATTCTGACCATGCAGGACGGTACGGGAACGAACCGTCTTGACGGGCCCTTTCTGGAGCAGCTGCTTTCCGGGATAGAGTCCGCCTACGCCGATGATTCGGTTAAGGCGGTTCTGCTGCGCAGCGGAGAGTCTGCCTTCTGCCTTGGGATGAACCTTCAGGCCCTCCAGGGCAGCCTGAGCCGGGACGGCGCCTCCCCGGGAGGGCGGGAGCAGCGCGGTCAGGCTGTGGCTGTGTACGGTAGGCTGTTAGAGCAGCTGCTCTTGGGTCCTAAGCCGGTCATCGCCCTGGTAGAGGGGGCCGTGAAGGCCGGCGGCATGGGGATTACCGCCGCCTGCGACATCGTTATTGCCCAAGAGGAACGTGCAAGCTTTGAGCTCTCCGAGGTACTCTTCGGCTTGATACCAGCCAATGTGCTGCCCTTTCTTATGCACCATCGGATCAGCCCCCAGCAGGCCAGGTATTTAATCCTCTCGGCTAAGCAGCTTTCCGCCCAGGATGCCCTGCATCTGGGTATTGCGGACGAGGTGTATGCCGCTCCCGAATTGGAACGGGGATTAAAAAACCTGCTAAAAACCATGATGCGGGCTGAACCAGGTGCCCTGGCTGCTGCAAAGCGGTTTATCGGGGCCCATATTCAGAGCGGATTTGATGAGTTTCGAGATGCAGCCGAGGAAGAGCTGCTGTCTCTCATGGAGCGGCCCCAGGTCGGCCAGGGCCTCCAAGCCTTCCATGAGGGGGATATGCCGCCCTGGTTTGACCGATTCAAGGCTAAAACGGCCCTCTCGGGGGCTGCACGCCAGGGTGACGGCGGGGTTCAGGCCTAGCATGGTAGCCCGGGACTGTTGAGCAGCCTTGAATGAACCAGCGCCGGGGTTTAGATGAGAAGGAAACCAAATGAGTAAACGTGTTAGTCATTATATCGAAGAAAATGGGATAGCCCATATTCAGATGCACGACCATGAGGGCAAAAACGTATTTTCCCATGCCTTCGTGGAAGATTTTCTGGTGGAGCTTGATGCGGTTGAAAAGGCAGAGCCCAGGGTTCTGATTTTAGAGGGCTTGGATGATGTGTTTTCCGGGGGCGCCGATAAGGAAAGCCTCATGGACCTTGCCCATGGTAATATTGTGGTCCGGGATTTGGTAATCAGCGAACGCTTAATTAATACCCGGTTCCCGGTGATCTCCGCCATGAAGGGACATGCCATGGGCGGCGGTCTGGTTATTGGGCTCTGCAGCGATATTGTCATTGCAGCCCGGGAAAGCAGGTACGGGGCGGTTTTTATGACCATGGGGTTTACCCCGGGGATGGGAACCACCACCCTGTTGCCGACCCTGGTTGGGCCGTTCATTGCCAACGAGATGATGTTCACCGGTAAGCGGTTTAAGGGTAGGGAGTTAGCGGAAAAGGCCTGCGGTTTTAACTACATCCTTCCCAAGGATCAGGTCCAGGCCAAGGCCCAGGACGTTGCTTTACAAATCGCCGAGCGGAATGTAAAATCCGTATACCTCTTAAAGTACACCCTCAGTGCTCCTAAGAAGAAGCTTCTGATAGATGCCCGTCTGCAGGAAGATATGATGCATACCATTAGCTTCGGGTATCCGGAGACCAAAGAAATTATTAATGATTTATATGCCCACTAGGGGCCGGAACAAGGAGCGGTAAGTGATAACGATAGATTTTAGCGGAAAATCAGTACTCATAACCGGAGGGACGAAGGGAATCGGGCTTTCCACAGCTCTGAATTTCGCCCAGGCCGGGGCTCAAACCTATTTAACCTACAAGTGGGGAAGTGCGGATAATGATCAGCTGATGGCCCAGTTTGATGCAGTTAATGGTCCCAGGCCCATCCTGTTACAGGCCGATGTATCGGTGGATGAGGATACCGATGCTCTGCTGGAGAAGATTGCCGAGACCAGCCCCCAGGGTGTGGATATATTCATCTCCAACGTGGGATACGCTGCGACAATGAAAACCCTGGACAACTACAAAAAGCGCAGTCTTTTCAAGACCCTGGAATATTCCACCTGGCCCATGATAGAGTACACCCGGAAGATCCAGAAGCGATTCGGTCGATACCCCGAAAAGGTCGTGGGAATTTCCAGCGACGGCCCGGATCATTATTACCGGGGATACGACTATGTGGCTGCCAGCAAGGCTCTACTGGAGTTCTTCGGGAAGTACCTCTCGGTTCACCTCTTTGAAGAGGGTTCACGGGTGAATGTGATGCGCTTCGGTACGGTTAAGACAGAATCCTTTACTGCCATATTCGGTGAAGAGTTCTTTGAGTACTTGAAGAACGAGGGTGTTTCTGAACAGATGATTCTCACCCCCGAGGCCTGCGGTAAGGCGGTATTTGCCCTCTGCAGCGGGTTTATGGATGCGGTGAACGGGCAGGTGATCAATGTTGACTATGGCCTGCCTTTCCAAGATAATAGCATGATGCGTTACCTGAACTGGAAAGAAAAGCAAACCCAGTAAGCGCAGGATAATAAAGACCTTACCAATCGTAAGAAAAGGAGTTATTAATGACCAAAGCAGAGGTTATTGAGGTAATTAAGAAGAATATCGTTGAGAACCTCGACGATGTTGAGTTGGATGAGATTGATGTTACTAAGTCAATGAAAGACTACGGTGCCAACAGCCTTGATATTATTGAGGTTGTTTCCTGCTCCATGCGGGATCTTGACATCAAGATTCCCCGTTCAGAGCTGGCAGACATCGGTGATATTGACGGACTTGCTGAAAAGTTCATGCAAAACATCGGCGATAACTAAGGGTTTTACACCCCTAAGGCCCGGGGTCTATGAATGGTCCCGGGTTTTTTCGTACTACCATCCGTTTTCCGTCACGCATTGGTATAGACCGGTTCGCGACGGAAGGCTCGGCGGCGCGTCTTCCCTCGGGTGTTCACGACTGGGCTCTGAACAGTGACTCGGGTGCATCCTTACGGGAGTGCTATCCGGTCTCCGGACCACTGGAATACCCGCCGCCGCGTTCCTGTTCAGACATGTACCATGATTCCGGGGCAGGGGCGGATATTTTTCCATGAATAAGGAACGATTTACTATGTCTGATGTAACCAATTTTAGTCTTGCAGACTTCCATTACAATGATAATCCGGATGTTCTGTCTCCCCCTGAGGATTTTGAGTCCTGGATCAACAACCCCACCGTGCAGCGGGCCTTTAGCTTTACCGGACAGCAGCTGCTCCGGGCTCCTTCGGCGGAAACGGAAATCCTGTCTAATCTCGACGGAAAAAGCCGCCGGATGATTAACATGACCAGCTACAACTATCTCGGTCTCTCCACCCACCCCGAGGTGCTTCAAGCCGCGAAAGAGGCGGTGGACAAGTACGGTATGAGTTCTTCGGGTGCACCCTTGGTATCCGGCACCCTGGATATCCACGTGAAATTCGCCGAACAGCTTGCGAAACTGAAGGGTAAGGAAGCTGCGATGATCTTCTCTTCGGGGTACGGCGGTAATGTAGGCGCCCTTCAGGGGCTTATGCGGAAGGGAGATGTAATCGTTTTCGATGAGAAGGCCCATAAGTCTCTGATTGACGGGGGAATTCTCAGCGGGGCGAAGATGCTCTTCTTCGATCACAACGATATGACCAGCCTGGAACAGATGCTCGAAAAGGCAAAGGGGAAACGTACCCTTATCTGTATTGAGGGTGTCTATTCCATGGACGGGGACATCTGTAAGCTCCCCGAAATTGTCGAGCTATCCGAACGCTACAACGCCCCGATCTACCTGGACGAAGCACATTCGAGCCTCATGTTCGGTGAGAACGGAGGAGGTATCGGTGAGTACTTCGGTATGGAGGATAAGATCGGCATTAACTACGGTACCCTCTCGAAGAGCTTCGGCGGGGTAGGGGGCTTCATTGCCACGAAGGCTAACCTGATAACCTACTTGAAGGGCTATGCCTCGAGTTGGAATTTCAGTTGCGCCCCCAGTCCGCCGGTTGTTGCCGCCCTCACCAAGGCCCTGGAGGTAGCTACCCGGGATAGTACCCTCCGAGATCAGCTCTGGTCGAATACGCGGTACATGAAGGAGAATCTCGAAGCCATGGGCTTGGATTTAGGCGGCACAGAAAGCCAGGTTATTCCGATTATTATCGGAGCCAGCGGGGAGCGGCTGTTCACCTTTGCTGAGCAGATGCAGCTCCGGGGATTGTTCCTCCAGCCCATTGATTATCCGGCAGTACCCGCCCATGCCCGGCGGTTTAGAATCTCTGTTTCTTCCCAGTTCTCTCGGAAGGATATGGATGAGGCGCTCAACATTATAAACGACGTTATTGCGAAGGGATTAAAAAAATAACATGGACGCCCTGGAGCTGGAAAAACTACTGAAAAAGCACCGTAAAAAGTTGTTATTTGATCCCGCAGACGTATCCACCCCCTTGGATCTGGACACATCTGCGATTCAGAGGATCATCCCCCACAGGGATCCTCTGCTGTTTGTTGACCGGTTGACGGGCCTCGATCTCCAGGAGGGACGCATCGTGGGACAGAGGACCTTGCACGCCTCCGATCCCGTGTTTCAGGGACATTTTCCCGAAATGCCCCTGTATCCCGGGAACTTCACCATTGAGATGATCGGGCAGCTGGGACTATGTATGTACTACTTCGTCTCTCAGGACCGGACCGAGTTGGGGGATGATGCCAGGCCGGTACCGGCCAGAGCTACCCGCATTGCCGGAGCATACTACCTGGAACCCATTGAACCCGGGAAAACCGTTACCCTTCTGGCTCAGAAACTGGATTTTGACGGGTATTTCGCCAGCATGATCGGTCAGGCCGTGGTAGACGGCAAGGTGGCGGTAGTCACCATCGGTGAAGTCATCATTCTGGAGGATTGAAGCAGGGGGAGGCAGAGGAGCCTACCAGCTTAGCTTAGGGCAGAAGTAAAAACAAAGACCCCGGGACCGGTTCTGAGAACCAGCTCCGGGGTTTTTTCGTGTGATCATACACTGGGGTGTAGAGGATTCAAAGGGCGATCAGGGAATGGTGCGGCTCCAGGAATCGGGGTTCGGGCTGCCGATGGGCTGGGTTCAATCCCCTGGCCATTACCCACGGGACTACCCAAGGATGGGGAACCCTCCCCGCCTGGAAGCCACACAGGAGCGGGTACCGGACGGATCCGGCAGTTTCCCGGAACCCCGAGGGTCAGCCCGGAGACATTCTTCGGGCTATTCGAACCTGCTGAAGATCAGGGTTGCGTTGTGGCCGCCGAAACCGAAGGCATCGGAGAGAATGTGATAGATATGTTTCTCGGTAGGCTCTTTTACTACGTTCAGGTTTATATCCGGATCCTGCTCGAACTGGTTAATCGTTGCGTGGATGACACCGCGTTTAAACGCCATGATGGCGGCTATGGCCTCCACGCCCCCTGCAGCCCCGATGAGATGTCCGACCATGGATTTTGTGGAGTGTACCATGACCTTCTGTGCAATGGTGCTGCCCAAGGCGCGGTTTATTGCAGTGGACTCGGCTTGATCTCCCACGGGAGTAGAGGTGCCGTGACAGTTGATAAGATCAATCTGATCGGTATTGAGTTTGGCCATATCCAGGGCGGCGGTAATCGCCCGGGCCGCTCCCTTGCCCTCAGGATGGGGAGCCACAAGGTCATGAGCATCACTGGTAAATCCGAATCCGGTTACCTCTGCATAGATGGTTGCACCCCGTGCCTTGGCATGTTCCAGCTCCTCCAGAACAAGCACCCCGGCGCCCTCCCCCATGACAAAGCCATCTCGATCCTTGTCGAAGGGCCGGCTGGCAGTCTGGGGATCATCGTTCCGGCGGCTCAGGGCGCCGATGTTTCCGAAGGCGGCGATTCCCGGTATTCCGGCTACCGCCTCGGTGCCCCCGGCCACCATGGCATCGGCCATGCCCATTTTAATAAAGTTAACCGCAACCCCCAGAGAATGGTTGCTGGAAGCACAGGCCGAGCTGATGGCGAAGCTCGGCCCCAGGAGGTTATGTTCTTGGCTGAGCAGGGCCGAGGCGCTGTTGGAAATAGCACCGGAGATGTAAAAGGGGCTTGCCATCTCCATTCCCCGGTCCTTGATCCGGGGAATCTGGTCCCAATGGGTCATGAGACCCGCATCACCGGTTCCGATAACCACACCGCAGCGGTGCCCCATGCGTTCGGTGTCCAAACCCGAATCGCGGATGGCCTGAACACCGGCAATCTGGCTGAAGGTAATAAACCGGCCCAGGCGGCGCATCATTTTTCTGCTTTTAAAATAATCTGCAGCGTTTTCCGGAAGATCGACCTCAGCAGCAATTTTTACGTGGTACCGGGAAAGATCCATGTTCTGAGCAATGCGGGTTCCGCTTTTACCTGCGGTAAGGTTATCCCAGAATTCGTCCACGGTATTTCCGATGGGATTAATGGTTCCGAGTCCCGTAACGACGACCCGGCGTTCAAATGGATTTATGCTGCTCACCTCTGTTCCTCCGTCAGCTGGTTCTAAGATTTGCAAAATCCTACTATACTTTGGGCAATAAATCAAATTACCGCACCCCGGTGTGCACCCGTGAAGGAATCTGACATGACCATCGGCGATATTCCCCTTGAGATTTCCCTGATTCAGTATCATGATGAGGATCCGGGCAGCTATCAGCATCTTTTAGACCAGGGTGATTTGAATGATTTGCGCAACCTGGCAAGTCCCCGAGCCTTTCGGGAGCTGGGCTGGCGCAGGGCCATGCTGCGGAAAACCCTGGCAGAACGGACCGGTCAAGCCCCGGATCGCCTGGTTATAATCAGGGGAGATCATGGTAAGCCCAGACTTGAGGGGGCCGATATATCCTTTAATGCCTCCTACAGTACGGGGCTCTTGGCCCTGGTTATGTATCCCGGGGATGCCGGGGAGGTAGGGGTAGATATTGAGTTTCTGGATCGCCGGGGAGGAGACAACCGGATCCGGCGCCTGGGTGAGGTGGTCCTGCAATTCTTCGGACAGGACGAACAGCAGGTTCTGGGCGAGACCGGACCGCCTGGCTGTGATGCCTGGCTTGAGGAGTTTTTTCGGCTGTGGACCCGGAAAGAGGCCTTGGTGAAGGCCTGGGGTGAGAGCATCGGTAGTCATGGATTGTTTACCACCCTGGATAGTCCCGTATTATGGCAGGGAAGGGCCTGGTGGACCGGAGATTCGGTGGTAACCAGAGGGTCGGATCGATGGTGGTTGGGGGTAGCCGGATCCGGACCGATAACTATGGATACCCGAAACTATAGACTAGTATGAGAAGGTACCTATGATACTTGTAACAGGTTCGACTGGGTTTGTCGGGAGGGCGCTTTGCCGTCGGTTGGCTGAGTTAAATCTGCCCTTTCGGGTGCTGCTTCGGCCCTCCAGCGATCCCAGCAGAGCTCCAGGGGATGCAGCCGGTCAGGTATTTGCCGATCCCGGCGATGTTGATTCTCTCGCAGAGGCAGTGCGGGACGTGGATACCATCGTGCACTGTGCAGGAGCGTTGGTTGGCAGGGAGTATGATGACTATTACCGGGGGAATGTGCTGTATACCCAGAATCTTCTGGAAGCCCTTAAGCGATCAGGCACGATAGTGCAGAGGTTCGTACTGATTAGTTCCCAAGCCGCCGGGGGTCCGGCCTCTCCCGAGGGCGAAGCCGAGGTAACCGAGGACGACAAGGCTCATCCCATTAGCTGGTACGGCCAGTCAAAGTTCCATGCGGAGGAGGTGCTCCGGGCAGGGGCGGTTCCCTACGTTATTTTACGGCCTGTTCCTGTCTACGGACCGGGGGATAGGGAGTTCCTCACGGTGTTTAAGATGGCGAACCGCGGACTCATGGTTACCCTGGATGACGGTCAGCAGCTGGTTAATATGGTATATATTGATGATCTTGTGCAGGCTATTCTGCTGGGGATAAACAGCCCCAGGGCCAACCGGACCTACTTTGTTTCCGGTCCCGGTTTCTATTCCCAACAGGAGATACTCAATACCTGCAGGAGGGTTGTGGGGCGCGAAGCCTGGCTTGTGTTTATTCCGGCCTGGCTGGCCCGGGTAGTCGGCGGGGTGAATTCCCTGGTGGGGCGGTTATTCGGACGGGTTCCCCTGGTGAACCGGGATAAGATCAACGAAATGCTTCAACGCCGGTGGCTCTGTTCTCCCCGGCGGATCAAGGACGAACTGGCCTTCTCAGCCGCCGTTGATCTAGAGGAGGGGTTTCGACGGACCCTCGCCTGGTACCGGGAGCAGAACTGGCTTTGAATCACCCCGGAATGAATCGCCCTAGGTAGAACACCGGAAACAGGGGATCCCCCGCGGCCGATCTGGATGAGGGGTTATTGGGGGATCTTCGGGGGTTCGCCGCCTTCGGGAACAAAGATGAGGGCTGCGGAGTTCATACAGTAGCGCAGGCCGGTGGGCTGGGGGCCGTCGGGGAATACGTGGCCAAGGTGGCTGCCCGATTTGCTGTCCACAACCTCTACCCGGGGTGCGAATAGGGTGAAGTCCCCGAGAAGGTGTACGGCTTCGGGATTGATGGGTTTGGTAAAGCTTGGCCAGCCGGTTCCCGATTCATATTTGTCATCGGAGTGGAAGAGGGGTTCACCCGTGGCCGCGCTGTAGTAGATTCCACGCTCCTTGTTGTTCCATAGGGCGTTGTCGAAGGCCCGTTCTGTTCCGTCCTGCCGGAGGATGTAGTAGCGATGGGGGGAGAGGATGTCCTGCCACTCTTCCTCGCTCCGGGTGATGGGATATTGGAAATCCTCAGGAAGCTGGGTGAGTGTAATTCCGTCTATTTCTTTTGCATTTCTGTTCATGGTGCTTCTCCCTTCAATATCCGGGACTGGTGATGTTTTACCCCGGTCTTCCCCCGAACCCTGGGCAGCTGTCTGGATTGGCACTATAATGAGAATCCAAAGCAGTAGTAGCGGAAGCCCCAGACGCTTAAACCTTATAAAAAAGCTATGGTATTCCATACCAACAAGGTACTGAGGAATCGGATTGTGGGCAAGAAAATGATGGAGACAGGTGATTATGGCTGAACGGAGGATGCGGGGCCGGCTATTCGGTGCATGGGCTCGGGGATTCGGGGCGGTTCTACGAGGTTTTGGATCCTTGAAGCTGTCGGTGGTGCTGTTAGCCGCTCTTGTGGCGGTGGTGTTTATCGGGACCCTCTATCAGGTTGATAAGGGGGTGTACCTGGCTCAAGAGGTTTTCTTTTTTTCCTGGTTTACAACCCAATGGATTATTCCCCTGCCGGGGGGGCAGCTGCTTCTCTGGCTGCTCGGCGTGAATCTGATGGTTTCCCTGGTGGTGCGGCTGCCCAGGGTGAGGCCCCGATTAGGACTCCTTATTTCCCACGGCGGCTTGGTTGTGCTCATGCTCGGGGCGTTTACGGGATTGTACCATAGCGATTCCTTCATTATGGCATTGCAGGAAGGCGCAACGGAGGAACGGGTGTATCATCGCTCCGATTGGGACCTGGTGGCCTATGAATTTCCCGGAGGCGGCGAGCTGGGACGGATCGGTTTGGAAACTATCCGGGAGGGGCGGGCCGAGCCCATGAACCTGGCGGGGGGGCTTGAAATCACCCTTAGGTTAGAAACCATCTATCGAAACAGCCGCCGGGTTTCAGATTCGCAACTGGAAGCACTTCCCCTGGATGATGAGGTAATCCGAAACTTTCCCGGAGTACGCGGCAGGGTGGAGATGGCCGGACGGAATGTACCCTTGGTGCTTCACGGAGGCGATCAGGGGGTGGCAGTGCTCGGTGCTGTAGAGGGTCTTCAGGGGCGTGAGATTGGTGTATTTCTGGAGCCCAGGTCGGTGGCCCTGCCCTTTTCGGTGACCTTGGAGGACTTTGAGGCGTTGTTTCACCCGGGAACGGATGTGCCGGCCTCCTTCGCCAGTGATGTACGGATCCAGCATTCCAGGGGGGATGGTATCGATCTGGAGGCGAGGATATCTATGAACAGTCCCCTTCGGCATGGGGGATACACCTTCTACCAAAGTAGCTACCGCCAGGCGGATCCGGAGCTTGGGATTGCCAGGGATCTGTCGGTGTTTGCCGTGCGTCGGGACGGAACGGCCTGGCTGCCCTACGCCGGAACCCTAATAACCGTGCTGGGGTTAGTGATTCACCTGTTTCAGCGGCTTGGCCGCAGGGGAGGCCGGGGAGGCCGAGGAGGCCGAGGAGGCGGCCGAACGCCCAGGGCCGCCCTCCCGGGAGGCGGCCGGAACGGAGGCGGTGGTTCTGGAAGGCGGGCTGTGTTCGGTAGCGGTGTTGTAGCGGTTCTGTTGGTGGTAGCGTCGGGGCTTGGGTATGCCCAGACCCCCGAGGGGGAGGTAGGCGAGGTATTCCCGCCGGGTTCCCCTGGGGGGGATGTAAACCGAGGGGCGACAGAAACCCAGGGATGGCTGGAGGCCCCCGATCTTTCGGGTTTGATTGTGCAGCAGAGCGGCCGCACCATGCCCCTGGGCTCTTTAGCCCCTGGATTGGTACGGAATCTATCCGGAAAGACCGGGGTAGGGGGCTATACCCCGGAGCAGATCCTCTCGGCCATGATTCGGGGTGAGGATGCCGTTTTGGATGTACCCCTGTTTGTGGTGGATAATCCCGGGGTATTTCCGGTTCTTCGCCTGCCCTTTGAACAACGGGGGCGGTATTCTTACCGAGAACTCCAGGGGGGCCTGGGTATCCTGGAACAGATTCAGGATGTAATCACCCAGCGGGAGGCAGCGGGTACGGAGGATGCCTTGGAGCTGGAGTTGATCAGGCTGTACCGCCGGGGACGGTTGTTCGCCCAGGTGTTTGATGCTCCCCAAGACGGGGGGTACGGCGATTCTATTCTGACCCTGGTTCCTCTGGAGCAGCGGGTGAGCAATCAGGCTGGGTATCGCTGGGTAGATCCCCGGTCGGCCTTGGAGCTGCTGGACAGCCCGGGGTACCGGCTGCCGGATGTGGAGCAGGGTTCTCGTTCTGATTCAGGGGAGCAGAGAAACTCCCGGATCAGGGCGCTGATCGAGCAGATGGCCGGGCTTGATTGGGGTCGCCTGGAGCAGCAGCAGGCTGAACTGCTGAATCTGCTGGGCCTGGAAGACTATAAAATCCGCGGAGAGGTGGAGGCCCTGTACCGCAGGTTCAATCCGGTGTTCTGGGCCATGGTTTCCACCGGGTTGGGGCTTAGTATCGGCTGGCTTTCGGCCCGGAGACAGCGGGTTATGCCCCAGGGCGGCAGCCTATCAGGGGATAGGATGTACCGGTTCGGCCGGGTCGGCGAGCTGATTCTGCTCTGGGGTGGAGTGGTTTTTGTGGCGGGGGCATTGGTTCTCCGGGTGGTTATTACCCGGCGGCCCCCGGTGACCGATTTGTCTTCCAGCGTGTTGTTCGTGGGCGCCACGGCGGTCCTGGTGGGAGCGGTGTTGCGTACCTGGGGGGTCGGGCGGTTCGGCAGTCCCGGACAGCTGGCGGGGTGGTTTGCCCTTGCCTTGCTGGGGCTGAGCCGATATCTCCTGGGGAGCGGGGATGAGCTGGGGGTGATTCAAGCGGTATTGGACACAAACCTGTGGCTGAGCGTACACGTTCTCACCATAGCCTCGGGTTATACCGCTGTGCTCCTGGGGGGTATTACCGCCAATGCCTATACCCTGACGGCAGTTCTCCGCCCCCGGGCTGACCGGTTTCTCCAGATGCTGTACCGGGTAATGTATGTGAGTCTACTGGCGGGGTTGGTGCTGAGTTTTTTTGGAACCATGCTCGGGGGATTCTGGGCTGATCAGGCCTGGGGACGGTTCTGGGGCTGGGATCCCAAGGAGAACGGCGCCCTGATGATTGTATTATGGACGGCCATGGTTCTTCATATCCGTCCAGCGGGATTCGGGGGGAGTTACGGAACAGCCCTGGCGGCAGGATTCGGGGTTGCAGTGACTGCGTTCAGCTGGTTCGGGGTGAACCTCATCGGCCAGGGGCTGCATAGCTACGGGTTTTCGACCCGGACATTGATGCCCCTGGTGGTATCCTTGCTGGTAGAACTGGTGATCCTCGGGGTTGGTCTTGGGGGCATGAGGCGGTACCGATGGGCCCAGCTGCTGCCTCGGGAGGTCCTGGGGCGGGTGGACAGTCGAATCACCCTAGACGATGAAACCATGCACGTATGGATACGGGTCGGGGCCGCGGATCATGAGAGACTGGTCTCCCAGTACCACCCGGGCCAGTATATGACTCTGGGGCTGGACCGATGGGGATCGATTCAGCGTCGGGTTTTCTCCATATCCGGGGTTGATGAGGGACGATGGCGGTTTACCCTTCGTGATTCGGGTAACCGCGGGGTAAGCCAGGGCTTGATGAAGGCTCCCCTGGGGACACGGGTTGGTGTGCTCGGTCCCGGGGGTGATTTACGTGGGCCTGATCTCAAGGATCCTCCGTCTGGAAAAAGGATGATGGCGGTGGTTCAGGGGGTGGGAATCGGTCCGGTGCTTCCCATACTTCAGGGGTTGCTTCCCCGGGGCTGGTCTGCCTGCATTCTCTGGGCAGGGAGCTGGGAGGATGAGGAGCTCGCAGGCTTATCTAAGGATTATCCCGGAGCTTTGGAGCTCCGGCGCTTTGACGGGACCCACCGTCTGGACCTCGGGGGGGTTAGGGCTGCCCAGGAAGAATTCCGCATCCCGGACAACCTGGTGCTTATTGTGGGATCCCAGGAGTTTGTGGAAAGCTTTGATGTACCCGAAGCTCAACGTGAGGCCTTTATCGCTAGTCGAAATTCGGCGGGGGGCGCAGTGCCCATTTCTCAACGGAGCCACATCCTCGGGTTCGCGGGGATATCCCGGACCGTGCATGTGGCGGCAGGTCAGAACCTGTTGTCCGCCATGGTTGAGGCCGGGGTGGATGCGCCCTTCGGATGTGCCGGGGGCCAATGCGGCGAGTGCAAGGCTCGGGTGGTATCCGGCAGGGTTGCGATGGAGCTGCCCAATATCCTGGGACGGTCGGTTGCAGGGCCCGGAGAGGATACTCTCACCTGTTCTGCCTACCCCCTGGAGGATGTTACCCTGGATTTAAGCGAGGATTAAGAGGATTAAGATACCGGGGCAGGCCCGGTTGCTCACCGGTCCGGAGGCCCGGCCCGGAAGGTTTCTTAGTGCGCAAAAGGCTGGAACAATGCATACCCGGGACACAACCCTCAGGCTGAATCCAGGGATACACCGTTACATCTAGCCTGGTTTACAGCCTTTTGCCTAGGATGTATGTCTCAATCGCGTTATGCGGTAGCGCATTTCCGTGGTTTCTGGTAGTATGAGGCTTCACCATACACAAGGAGCGGGCATTGAAGTCTCAGTCAAAACACCTGGTCAGCGTATACGTGCAGGACGGCCCTGGGGTAAGTATTAGAATCGCCTTGGTTTTTGCCCGACGGGGATACAATATTGAATCCTTTGTGGGATCCGAGACAAATAAGCCCGGCTTTTCACTGGTAAATATCGTCGCATCGGGGGATCAAGAGGTACTTCATCAGATTATTAATCAGCTGAACCGGTTAGTTAATGTACTGGAGGCCCGGGAGATTGATCCGAAACAGACCCTCCAGAGGGAGCTAGTTTTGTTTAAGGTTAATGTGGATGCCGAGCAGCGGCCCGAGGCGGTGATGATCGCCCAAGCAGCGGGTTGTGAAATCATTGAGGTGCTTCCGGAGTACATTTCTCTGCAATGTGTGGGAACCAGCGAAAAGATTGACGGTGTGGTTCGCATTTTTTCTGATTTTGGAATTCGGGAACTGATGCGGACCGGAAAGGTTTTTTTATCTCGATAGGGTAGTGTAATACGGTCAGGCTGCGGGGTCTGGCCGTTTTTTGTATCACGGGTTTTATCAAAAGGAGGTAGTGTGAAAAGCATTGCGAGGTTCTTTAAGTTTCAGGAGCTTAATACAGACCTGAAGACAGAGGTGTTGGCGGGAATTGCAACCTTCCTGACCATGGCGTACATCATTGTGGTTAACCCCCTGGTGTTAAGTGATGCCGGGATGCCCTTTGAGGGTGTTTTGTTTGCCACTGTTCTGGTGAGTGCGGTGACATCCATTCTCATGGGCTTGGTGGCTAATCTTCCCTTCGGGCTGGCTCCCGGTATGGGGATTAACGCCTTCTTTGCCTACAGTCTGGTGCTTGGCATGGGAATGGAGTGGCAGACAGCTCTGGGTGCGGTGTTCATCTCAGGGATCATCTTTATTCTCCTATCCATCTTTAAGGTTCGTGAGGCCATTGTACGGGCTATCCCTACCACGATTCGCTATGCCATTGCCGCAGGAATTGGGTTGTTTTTAGCCCTCATCGGTTTACGCAGTGTAGGATTCATTGTATCCAATCCTGCAACCATGGTGGGATTCGGCGGGATTACGCCGGTATTGCTCATATTTTTAGCGGGGTTCTTAGTTACCAGCGTGTTGGTGATTAAGCGGGTAAAGGGTGCCCTTATCATGGGGATCGTATTTACCTCACTGGTTGCGTTTATTGTGAGTCTCATCACCGTGGCGGCCGGGGGTGAAGGGTTTGTTTCCCTGCCCGAGGGGATCTTTGCTCTTCCAAGTTTGGAGGTGTTCTTTAAGCTTGATATCGCGGGTGCCCTGTCTGCTGGAATGATTCTGCCGATTTTCAGCCTGTTGTTCACGGATATGTTCGATTCTATCTCAACCTTCGCAGGGGTGTCCGAGGTGGGCGATTTTATCGATAAGGAATCCGGTGAACCGAAGAATGTAGGAAAGGCGCTGCTGGTGGATGCCATTGGAACCACCCTGTCCGGGCTCTTCGGCACCTCCAGTGCAACCACCTACATAGAGAGTGCAGCCGGGGTAGAAGAGGGCGGCCGGTCGGGATTCTCTGCGGTTGTTACCGGATTGCTGTTTATTCCCTTCATGTTCCTTTCCCCTCTGCTCAAGTTTATTCCTGAGGTTGCTACCGCACCGGTATTGGTTCTTATCGGAATCTTTATGGTTAAGCCCCTCATGAAGATTCATTGGACCCATTTTGACGAGGCTATTCCTGCATTCCTCGGGCTGATCCTCATCCCCCTGACCTACAGTATTACCCAGGGTGTGGTTTGGGCATTTCTAAGCTGGACTGTGTTGAAGGTTCTGCTCGGGAAAGCAAAGGAAGTTCCGGTTACCCTCTGGGTGATTGACGCCTTCGCCATCCTTTCTCTTGTGTTATCCCATTAAACACGGTAGCATGAGCGCCGGTTCCTTTCAGGAACCGGCTATTTTTTTAGCTTGTGCCCCGAGTACACCCGAAATATGAAAAGTGAAATTATATCGTTGTTAACAGAACATGCATCTCTGGTACTTAGCCTGGTGAACCTAGGGATTTTATGTTCCTTGGCGGTTCAGTTGATGAGCATGGTTCTGACGGGTAGGGATACCCTGGTAGAAAATACCGGGGTTTCATTCGGCGATCCTAGGGGAGGTCAGGATGACCGGTGGCCCTATCAATTTGCCGTTGTGCTCTTTTTCCTTTTCGCTGGAATTTTCGAAGTGGTAGGATGGAGTCGGGCAGCGGGGTTCGGGCGAATTGCGGGGTACGCCATTCTCGCAGTTTTCCGAATCTCCAGGATTGTTCCCCCAGGCAGTATTCTCGACAACCATCGCCTCGCCGGAGCCGTCTGGGCAGTGGTGCTCGGGGGCACACTAGTGCTTGTATTGCCCGGTGAGCCTTCCTACATCTTTGAGTTGGTATTGGTGAGTGCTGCTGTCTTCGGGGTGGTCCGTACGAGTACTACCCGGGGCATACGGTTCCTAGTGATTCTCTGGGGCATTGCAGCAGGAACGGGATTGATGCTGCCGGGTCTCGGCCGGGTGATTGCCACCACCGTTGTTCCTGGAATGCTGGCTCTCATGCTTTCCGTGGTCGGAATCAGACATCTCCGGAACCGGATTCAGGAGGCTGAGCAGATCGAACAGCGTTTGGAGTATTTGGCCTACCATGACCAGTTGACCGGTTTGGGAAATCGCAAGTCCTTCTACCGCCGCCTTCAATCCAGTGTTTTACAGACCGTTGAACCTCATTGGAACGAGGCCTCGGACTGGCGTGCGGTATTGATCATTGATATTGACCACTTTAAACATGTGAACGATAGCGCGGGTAATGAGGTGGGGAATATCCTGTTGATAAGAACCTCCCAGCACATCAGCGGGGTGGTACCGGATCCGAACCTGGTATTTCGAACCGGCGGGGATGAATTCGGCATTATCCTAGAGGGAATGGCCTCGGAACTGGATGCTGCCATGGTAGCAGAAAAAATTCTTGGAACCCTTGCCGAGCCCTTCGTTCATGAGGACCACCGGATTTATGTCTCCTTGAGCATCGGTATTACTATATTCCCCCGGGACGGAAACCGGGTGGAGGTAATCACTGCCAACGCCGATCATGCCCTGCAAGAGGCAAAGATCGACCGAAATACCTATCGGTTTTACACCCCGAGTATGCAGGAGCGGGCAGTCAGCCGGATTCAGTTCATAAACTATCTCCGCCAAGCCATCGACCGCAAAGAGATGTATCTGGCGTATCAACCTCAGGTCTGTCTCGAGGGCCGGGTAACCGGTGCGGAGGTCTTGTTGAGATGGCACCATCCGGTGCTGGGCCAGGTGTCTCCGGCCGAGTTCATCCCCATCGCTGAGGAGACTGGGTTGATTTTGGCCATCGGATCCTGGGTAATCGAACAGGCCTGCAAACAGCTCGCCCTTCTCCATAAGGAGGGCTTTCATATCCCCTTGGCTGTAAACCTCTCCCCGAAACAGGTAAAGGATGTGAAGCTTCAACGGACTATAATAGCCCATCTGCGGCAGTACAAACTTCGGCCTGAGTTCCTTCACCTGGAAATCACTGAGAACAGCCTGTTAGAGAACGCCGAAAGCCTCATTTCCAAGATTCAAAACCTGGCTGATCTAGGATTTACCTTTTCTATTGATGATTTCGGGACGGGCTACAGCTCCCTGAGTTACCTCAAACGTCTGCCCATTGCCACGGTGAAGATTGACCGATCATTCATCACCGAACTGCCGGATAATAACCAGGATGCCGCCCTAGTTGAGGCGATTATCTCTATGGTCCACGGCCTGGGGCTGAGTGTGGTTGCCGAGGGGGTTGATACGAGGGAACAGTTTGAATTCCTCCGGGATCGGGGCTGCGGCACACTGCAAGGCTACCTATTCAGCGTCCCCTTGGAGTTTAAGGAGTTTCTCCATTACCTTCGAAAACCCCCGAAATTGCCGGTGTAACAATCCTTCATTGTGAATACCACCCCGGCAACCCTATACTCCTCCCAGACCCGGCGGACCATCAAATCAACCCTCGATCCTCGGTTCCGAGCTCTACTCGGTTTTAAAGCGTTTGAGCAGCCCAGCCAGGTCCCCCAGGCGTGAATTTGTTGTGGTGGACAGTTCGTTGGTGTGTTCCAGCTGGCCGAGGATATGGCCCGCCCCTTGGGTGATTTCCTGTATTCCGCGTTTCATTGTATCGGCATGGTTTTGGATACCATCCAAAACAGATCTGACATCCCGGGCATAGCTGATCATCCTCTGGGTTTCTTCGGTCAGGGAGGTAGAATCCTGGGATAGTGAGGTGGTATCCTCGAGGATTTCCCCGGTTCCCTCTTGGAGTTCCGAGAGGGCATGGTTGATCTGATCCATGGCCTGGCTGAAGGTTTCTACGGCGGTGGCTACATCCTCAAATCGCTGGCTTGAATTTGCAGCGGTGGTAACCGCTGCGTTTATCCGCCCGGTGACCTGATCGATGGTATTTCCTATGCGCTCGGCGTTTTCCCGGGTGGAATCGGCTAACTTCCTAATTTCTTCCGCTACCACGGCAAATCCCTTTCCGGCCTCTCCGGCGTGGGCGCTCTCAATGGCAGCATTCATGGAAAGCAGGTTGGTTTGGCTGGAAATGCTATCAATGATCTCTATAATCTCCCGGATACCGTCCAGGTCTCTGGCCGCTTCCAGAATCTGTTCACTGGTTTCCTGGACCAGTTGGCCGCCTTCTTCGACCCGTGCTACAAGCAGGGTGTTTTGTTCCTGGGTGCTTGTGGAAATGGTATTGGCGCTTTGCATGGCCCCGGCCATCTGTTCAATCGCAGAGGAGGAACCGGAGATGGCGCTGTTTTGTGATTCAATGGTCGCAGCGATCTGTTCCACCCCGCGGATGAGGGATGCGACCTGTTCCAGGGATGAAGCCAGACTGGATTCGAATTCTTGGAATTGGGAATCCATGGAGCTGATATTTTGGGTGATTTCATGAACCGCGCTCACCGAACTATTGGAAGAGCTGTCCAGCTGGGTCATCTGGTTCTCCACCTGCCCAGCAGTCTGTTGCACCTCGGAGATTAACTCTTTCAGATGGTCCGTCGTCCTGGTTAGATGCCGGGAGAGATTCCCGATTTCATCCCTGGCAGAGTCGTTGAGGTTGATACCTAGGTCCTGGTTGCTCACCGATTCCATGGCATCCTCCAGGATATGAATCCGCCGAGACAACCGAAGGGAGAACCAAAAGATGCTAGCCATAGCAATGATAGCGGACAGGGCGGATACCAGAAGTCCGAAGAGCAGGCTGCGGCCGCTCTGAGCCTGGCCCCGCTGAACAATGGCATTCTGAAGTTTGCCCAGGCTTCCCTCTATGAGTTCAATGGCATCCGTTTTCATACTGGGGAGCTGACGTTGCAGCTGGGAGGTTTCAAGGGCAAGGTAGCGGATATTCTGTGCTTGGGGAGAGGTAAGGAACCTGCTGATGTGGAAGATGCCAATCTTTTCTGTTTCCGGTAGATCCTGATTATCCAGGAGCTCTTGGATGCTTTCTTTGCTTTCCTCCATCCTGGTATTCATGTAATTCCACAGGTTCAATGCTCCCTCTATAGCAATCTGCTGGTCGGGGTAGGCATCAGTCAATTGCGGATCTGAGAGGAAGGATTCTAACTCTCCGGCAAATTGCCCGCGGATTTCGTCCCATTTCGGGAGTTCCTGACTCAGTTTCCCCGTGGTGGTGAGCAGGTTATCCGAGACCAGGGCAAACTCATATCCCCGGGTGATGAGCCGCTGAGCTTCCTGGGCAAGAGAGCTTGTCTGTTGAAGCTGGGTTATGGCCCCAAGGAGCACCAGGAGGGATGCTACCATTCCTGCAAGAATAATCGCCATGATGGCGAATAGTTTATGGCGTATCTTCATAAGCACCTTTCTGAACCTACAGCCTGGAAAGGGCTGACGAGGGCAGAATTTCCGAGCTGACAAGGTTGCAATGGCATGAACGGCAATTCTACCATGGTTATGGTCGATCCTCAAACACCGTCTTCCATCGGTGTTCCGGGTTTTCGCCTAGGTACTCGGTAAAGAGGGATTCCATGGCCCGGTAGTCCCGTAAATTTTGGATGCTTGCCCCGATTCGATGACCGAAGAGCAGATTCTTCGTGTAGTACGCGTAGAATCGTTTGGTTCGGGTAATCCAGAAGTCCTCGGGTTGAAACTGCTCCAGGTAGGCGTGGAAGGCCTTGGCAGTAGTGAGGAGATCCACCTGCAGGCTGGATCCCCTCCAGCGCATGAGTCCCTTGGAGAGGGCGGTATGCAGACCCGGCGCGGAGGGCTGCAATTCCCACGGCCCTGGAGCCCCGTTCCCCTGTTGAATCCTCCCCGGGATGGGGGAGGGGGGGCTGAGTCGCGGGAGGTTCCCGAGAAGAAAGAACCAGGGCTGCTGAATCACCGCCCTTCCTACCATGAGACCCGCCGAGGAATAACGGCTCCGGATGTCGAGACCGGGCAGGTCCTGGATGTCTCCGTTCCCGATAACCGGTATGGTTAGGGCCTCCTGGAGGCAGGAAACGGCGTTCCATTGGGCGGGACGGCTGTAGCCTTGTTTCCGGGTTCGGGGGTGGAGGGTGATGAAGTCGATTCCGGTTTCCGCCAAAGCCGATCCCAGAGCACGTACATGGGCATAATCCTTGTCGTCCCTGCCGTCCGGGGAGTCGGGAAGGCGGATTTTAACCGAGAGGGTACGGGTTGGTACCTTTTTCCGTAGACGGCTTAGCAGACGGGTGAGGCGGTCGGGCTTGGAGAGCCAGGATATCCCCGCACCGCTCCTGACAATTTGGGGAGCAGAGCAGCCCAGGTTTAGGTCCAGACCGATCCAGTCTGCGTCCAAACCTTCCATGTGCTGGTGTATTCGGTCTATAGCAGGTTCCAGGGCTTCGGGGTTACGCCAGAGAAGCTGGATTATGAGGTTCTCGGGTTGTGGCCGGGGGTCCAGGTAGTACTCTTCGTAGGTCCCGCGGTTTGCCAGGGCTTCGGCGCTGATCATCTCAGTCCAGAAGGCCCGGGGTGAGGAAAAGTCAGCGATGAGGCTGCGGAATCCCGGATGCCCCATGGTCGCGATAGGGGCGAGCACCAGGGGTTTTGGGGACGTTGAGGTTACCGAGGCATGGAGATCACTGAGAAAAGAATTCCCAGCCGGATGATAGGCAGTTGGCATGAATACTCCTAATACCGGGAACCCGGCATTGACAAAGCCCGGCCCGGTAAGAAAGATACGGTATGCATTTTAGAGTTGATGACGTACGAATTAATCAGATCAAGCCCCTCATCCCTCCGGCCATCCTCATGGAGGACGTTCCCCTGAGCGAGGCGGGCGAGGAGACTGTAGCACAGGCGAGGTCTTCTATAGAAGGTATTATCCGAGGGAAGGATAAACGCATTTTGGTGGTGGTGGGGCCCTGCTCCATTCACGATGTCCAGGCAGCCCGGGAATACGGCCGGCGCCTGGCAGGGATGCGCAGTCTCTACCGCGATGAGCTGGAGATTGTAATGCGGGTGTATTTTGAAAAACCCAGGACTCGGAAGGGCTGGAAGGGTTTGATAAATGATCCGTTTTTAAATGATAGTTTTGAGATTAATAAGGGGCTCCATCTCGGCCGGCAGCTGCTGGTGGACCTGGTGGATATGGGGGTTCCTGCGGGCTGTGAGTTCTTAGATACCATCACCCCCCAGTTCATTGCTGATGTGGTCAGCTGGGGAGCCATTGGCGCCCGAACCACGGAAAGTCAGGTGCACCGAGAGTTGGCCAGTGGCCTCTCCATGCCGGTGGGTTTTAAGAATGGCACCGACGGGAATACCCGGATCGCCATAGATGCGATTCATGCTTCCAGTGCACCCCACCATTTCTTGTCAGTGACAAAACAGTCCGTGGCGGCCATTGTCGAGACCACTGGGAACGAGTTCTGTCACCTGATCCTCCGGGGGGGCAGCGACGGACCCAATTTCAGTGCTCCGGCAGTGGAGTCTGCAGGCCACGATCTGGAGCAGGCGGGGCTTCCTGCCCGCATTATGGTGGATGCCAGTCACGGTAATTCCAACAAGGATTTTTCCAAGCAGCCCGGGGTGGTTCGTGAGATCGCTAAGCAGGTATCCCAGGGCAGCCCCTACATCTTCGGTTTGATGATCGAGAGTAACCTCGTGGAGGGGAATCAACCATTGCTGGCTTCCGACCAGCTTGTGTACGGCCAAAGCATCACCGATGCATGTATCTCCTGGGAGACCAGCGAGGAGCTGCTGGCGGAGCTGGCAGAGGCGGTAAAGCAGGGCCGTTGAAGCGAAGGTTGGAAAAACTAGGCTGTTGAGGTGCAGGTTCGAAAGGAACCTACACCGGCTATCGGGGGTATCCGTGTTCCGCCTCCAGGGATAGCGCCGCTCCGGGGTACTGGCACAATCCTTTGAGCACTACCCGGGCTTCACTAACCGGTAAAGCCGAAGAGGACCTGGGAATCTTCGTCCCAGGGCTGGTCATCCTGATCGGGATGGGGCTCTGAGGACTTGGGGATATCCGGTGATTCTGATCCGGCATCCTTGGGAATGGTACCCTGGGAACTGGAGCCGGCCCTGGTTTGAATACGGATTACTGCTTGTTGAAGTTCCGGATTGCCGGGCATATGTTCCAAGGCTGCTTCGTAACAGCGTTTGGCCTCTCCCCAATGTCCTAATTCCTCGTATGCCTGGCCGATGTGACCCATAACCCAGGCTTCCTCGCCGGTTTGATAGCAGTTTGTGAAGGCAAATACCGCTTTCCAATGGTGCTGAGCCTCACCCAGGGCAAGACCCATCCGAAGCCAGAGCGCCGAACGCTCACGGCTGTCCCGGGATAAGAGCACTGCTCGTTTATAATGCCGGAGAGCACAGTGCACCCTGTTTTGGGAAAGAAGTTCGTCTCCGGATTGTTCCCAGGTCCGGGGAATGAAACTACCGGGATTATCTAAAAAGGCCTGATTCTCCTCTTGCTGGTCCTCCATGGCCTCGAAGAGATCCAGCTGCCGGCCAGCATCAGGGTCGCAAAGTTCGTACAGCTCCACCTCCCCATGACTGTATTCCACCAGGTGGAAGGGGATATCCTGCCCCGAACTATCGGGTATACCCAGATCCTGGAGGTTGCGGTATTCCCGGGCGAGGCATACCACGGTCCATGGATCGCAGTTGATGCCAAATTCCCTGTCCCATTCTTCAACCAAGCGTTGATCCATGTGGGTACCCCGGAACCAAGCGCGGCCGGCCAGACCCTGATCGCGGAGCAGGGTCTTGAGAGGCCACCAGTAGGGTCCGTAGAGGCGGTAGCTTTCAGGGTCAGCGGTTAATTCCTGGGCGTAATGCTTCAATGTTTTATGAAGGTCTTTAGTCGAGGGACGGGTGGATTGTTCAAGTATGGTCTTGTGTTCGTCTGAAGTATAGTACATGGGGGTGCTCACCTTAGTACAGTTTCGGCAGGTGTTCAAGGTAAATTGAGGGGCACTTTTCCCTTCCCTACCATAGTGCGCAAAAGGTTGTACCATTGCACCCCGGCGACACTACCCATGGGAGGAACGGTTTCCGAGACGACAGGAGGAAACCCGGGAGGATGCGGTCTTTGGGCCCTCATGAAAAAATCATCGTTTTTTCATGAGATCTGTATACCGGGATTTTATAACTGATTATATGAAAATCAGAATCGGTCTCGCCGCTTGCGGCGAAGGCTTCGGCCATGTGAGCCGTATGGTCAGTCTGGTTCAGGGGCTTGGTACTGAATTTGAGATTGTACTGTATGCTCCTGACACGGTACACGGGTTTTTATATGAAAAGCTTGCACCCCTACGTTACGGGACGTTGGAGATCCGAGATATCCCCCATCTCCATCTTGCAAAACGCGGGACCAGGATAAACTACAGCCGCACACTCCGGGAGAATCTACCCACCCTCCTATCATTACGGAAGAGTCTTACGCGACTGCGAAGGCAATTGCAGGGCGATGAGATCTCGGTGCTCATCAATGATTTTGAGCCCTTCACAGCCCTAGCCGCCACTGCTCTGGGGATTCCGGTGCTTCAGATAAACCACCCCGGTATCGTTACCCGGAGTCCGTCGCTTATGCCCGATGCCCTGTTCACTCGGTTGATAGCCCATTTCATGATGCCGGCTTATGACCGCCGGTTATACATCAGCTTCTACGACGGAGATCTTGGACCCATGATACGGGAGGAGATTGTAAACCAAGAGCCCGTCCAGGGCGATTACTACGTGGTATATCTGAAACCTGAATACCGCCGTATTGTTCTCGGAGCCCTCCACCGTCTGGGTATGAGGAATTTCCACGTCTTTCCCCAGTCCCGCCTGGATTATGCCCGGACTCTGGCGGGGTGCAGGGGAGTCATAACCAGTGCCGGTCATCAAACCTTGAGTGAAGCCCTTTATCTCGGTAAACCCGTCTTTGCCATACCCCAGAAGGGGCAGTACGAACAGCGACTCAATGCCGCAAAACTTGCAGCCAGCGGCTGGGGTGTGCATGCCCGAAGCCGGAACATACCACGCCAGCTCTTCGGCTTTATCAGCCGGGTAGAATCGGGGGGATTCCCCCAAGCCTGGGCGCTTCCATGGCTGCGTATCTACCGGGAAAATCACACCCCCCGAGTCATCCGACGGGTCCGGCAATTTATCTATAATTCCACCTCCCCACGGA
The DNA here is from genome assembly GCF_000758165.1 of Spirochaeta lutea. Classification (NCBI taxonomy): domain Bacteria; kingdom Pseudomonadati; phylum Spirochaetota; class Spirochaetia; order Spirochaetales; family Spirochaetaceae; genus Spirochaeta; species Spirochaeta lutea. Next base: position 122,361 of record NZ_JNUP01000049.1, read on the forward strand.
TCATTCCGGTTCGATCCTATATTTGGGACGGTTTTCTATCCATGGAATCCCCCGAGGATGTCCAGGGACTAGTCTCCCGGTGGCAGCGATGGGAGCGGCTGAGCTACCGGGCGACGGGGGGAGCGGATGTGCGGATGAGGGGTATCAGCGGTGAGGTATATCCCCGAGCCTAGTCCGTTCCTCCGGACAGGGGTGATGAAGCGGAAGGGTAATGCGCTTGAAACCTAGGGGCGATGGAGCCGGTGGGGGCTCTGCAATCGGTGGGGGCTCTGCAATCGGTGCTGCCCTCAGATCGGCAAACCGATTCAACCCCCGTATTCAAGAACCTTTCGAATCTCGGTGTCTACATATTCCTTCAGGGCCCGGAGAATGACCTTATCCCGGGCGGGGGTGTCGGCGCTTTCCATTTTTGCGGTGATGACCTTTGAGGCCGTAGCGAGATCAGTACCCTCGGCAAGGGGATGGTACAAGAGCCGGCCGGCACAGAAGCTCAGCCATCTGGCATGTTCACGTTCGGTCAATGCCTCGGGAAAGTTCCGGGCGAAAAACCGGCGCAGCATCTGAGGAATCCGGGGATCCTGGAAATGCAGCTGGTACACCTCCTGTTTTATCTCCATAAGGCGTTTACCCTTATTCCGGGGTGATTCGGGATGCCCCTCTGCCTGGGGGTGGGCCGAGGAAAGGTCCTTCGCGACGTCTCTTGGGGAGTTTTCTGAGAGTCCTGGGGGCCTATCTCGGTACCCGGCGGGCTTGTCAGAGAGGCTTGCCGGCTTTTCACGGGTTTCTGGGGACTCAGAAGCATGGGGCGCCGGTGTTCCAGGGATGGGGGGTTGGTTTTCGGCCGGGAAGGGTGAGGCGGGTTTCTCCGCCCCATTCCCGCCATTGGAGGAACCGTCGACGCCTCCAAGATATCCGGACAGAAGATCGTGGATGGTCTCGAATTGCTGTTTATCCTCATCCCGGAAGAAACCTCCGGAGTAAATCTGAAAATCCGGATCCTCGGAATCCTTGGTTACGGTAAGGGCTCCTTCCCCCTGGGGGGAAAAAACACTCATGATCTTCTGGATTAGGCGGGGTTCGGAGCGCAGCATGGCTGCGTGGCGTTGACAGGCTGCCAAATCAAGACCCAGACGCTCTGCGGCCTGATCCGTCAGGGTCTTAAGGGGAGCAAGAAAGGGACTCCGGTTGAGGTGGACAATTGTCAGGGGGATTCGACCAGCAAAATCACCCTGGTTCAATCCCTGAGGGTCGGGGTCTTGGCCGAAGCGCCGGGCGAGATCCTCCTCGGCCTCCAGTTCGGCCCGACTCGTAAAGACCCGCCGGCGCAGCTCCTCCACATCCAGGTCGAGCAGCGCCGAGGGATCATAACGGAGATCAATGGTGATCAGGGCGTTGCGGTTGGTGCCGTCCATGCCTATGGGAGCCACTAGGGTGGTGCAGCCGGCATCCGAGGTGTGAACCCCTGCTGTGTGCAGCAGGGGGGTGTGTTCAGCCAGGTTTACCAGACGCTTCAGGGAGTCCTTTTTCCGATGGGAGAAATAGTAGGCGAATAGTTTCGGTTGGCGCTGGTGAATGAGCCGGGCCATGGCAATTGTGGCCAGTACATCACTCATAGCATCATGGGCCTGTTCATGACTGATCCCGTTGGCTGCGGTCAATTCCTCCAGCCGGAAGCTGGGACGGCCCTGGGAATTGACCGGCCAGGTAATACCCTCAGGCCGGAGATCGTGGGTGGCCCGTACCAAATCAATAATATCCCACCGGGAGTTTCCCTGGGACCATTCCCGACGGTAGGGATCAAAAAAATTCCGGTACAGGGTATTGCGGATAAACTCGTCATCAAACCGGATGCTGTTGTACCCCAGGGCTGTAGTGCCCGGTACCATGAACTCCCGATGAATCCTGCTGATGAACTCATACTCACAAAGCCCATCGCTCAGGGTAACCTGGGGCGTAATCCCCGTGACCATACAGGCGTAAGGGTCGGGCATATAGTCCGGGGTTATTCGATTATACAACACCAGCCGTTCGCCGATAATCTCGAACCGGTCATTGGTGCGTACCCCGGCAAACTGGGCTATCCTGTCTGCCCGGCTGCTGCGTCCGAAGGTCTCTAAATCATACCAGAAAAGGGTTTGGGCCATGGGCAACTATACCAGCTGGCAGTCAAAACCACAATTCTGTCACCGAGAGGTTTTCCCAATATCACACTAAGAAAGACTTATGCAATTGGTTCCCGGTATAAATTGTGTTCAATCCCCGGGATGTGGTACAATAGATTCGTTAATTGGAAAAGCCAATTAACTTTTAGGGTTTTGGGGTGATTCGAATGCCCCTGGCACCCCGGTGTTCTGTGCTGACACTAAACCTGAACTCGAACCATTGGCTGGTGCGCAATAGTATGGAAACTGCACCGAAGAAAGCGGCTCCATCCTGGAACCATCCCAGGCGAGAGCCGCCGGTACCGAAGGGTACAACCGTTTGTGCACTATACAACCGGTAGAATCTCCAGAAAGGAAGTAAAAATATGATCGAAACGAAACCATTTTGCACCATGGACACCTGGGAGATCCATGGACGAGGACTTTCCCTCACCGCCGGACCAACCTGGGACATCTACAGCCTACTTATTCAAGAAGGCCATATACCTCACCCCTACCAGGACACCCAGGAAGAAGATGTGCAGTGGGTTGCCCGGCAGAACTGGCAGGCCCGGTCGGTATTTTCCCTGAGAGCCGAAGATCTACCCCGGCCGGAGGAACGCTGGTTCCTGGAATTTCCCGAGATCGACACCATCACCGCCATCCGGCTTAACGGACAGCATCTGGGGGTCACGGATAACCAGTTTCACCCCCATGAATTCAGGGTGGACGAAATCCTCCAGGAGGGGAACAATACCCTGGAGATCGATTTCTCCAGTCCCGAACAGGCTGCCTTTGACCTGCAAACCCAGGGGCCCTATGCCTTTCCCCACGCAGTATTTCCCCTTCAGTCCCCCCATCGGAATATGATTCGTAAAACCCAGTGTCATTCCGGCTGGGATTGGGGGCCCTGCCTGATGACCTCGGGCATCTACCAGGCTGTGCGCCTGATCCGCGCCCAATCCTCCCGGGTTACCGACATCTCCGCCGAGGTCATCCCCCCGGCAGAGGCTGGTGAAGAATGGCAGATCAGAATTGACGCAGCTTGGCAGTCCTGGCAGGCCTCCGATTCAGCCGTGGAGGTACAGGTGCTGCTCTACGGACCTGAATCCCCAACACCAGAGGTATCTCGTGCCTGGACCCTTGGGATTCCCGGCACCCAAGCTGCCTCCCGGGGCGGGGCTTCAACACATATTACCGTGAAGGATCCGGAGTTGTGGTGGCCGAACGGTATGGGAGAACAGAATTTATACACCCTGGAACTCCGGTGGCCCCAGGGATACCGGAATCTCCGTTTGGGATTCCGAACCCTCGAGGTAGTCCGGCAGAAGGATGAGTTCGGTACTAGCTTCTATTTTCAGGTGAATGGCCAGGCATTTTTTGCCAAGGGTTCCAACTGGATACCTGCCGACGCCCTGCCAAGTTTCGAGGATCCCCGGCGTGTTCAGAATCTTTTAACCTCTGCCCGGGACAGCCATCAGAATATGATCCGGGTTTGGGGGGGAGGACATTATGAGAGTGAAGCCTTTTTTGATGCCTGCGACAGGCTTGGCCTTTTGGTCTGGCAGGATTTTATGTTTGCATGCTCTACCTACCCGGCAACCCCGGACTTTTTCGCCCAGGTAGAACGGGAGGTGGAATTTCAGGTGCTTAGGCTGCGCCACCGGCCGAGTGTCGCCTTGTGGTGCGGAAATAATGAAAACCTCGGCGCCCTGACCTGGTTCGACGAGAGCCTGGCAAACCGTGACCGGTACCTGGTGGACTATGACCGGTTGTATGAGGGGGTTATCGGCGATACGGTGCGCCGTCTGGACAGCCAGCGCCTGTACTGGCCGAGTTCTCCCAGCGGGGGCAGCGGGGATTACAGCGACGGCTGGCATGATGATGCTAACGGCGATATGCATTACTGGTCGGTCTGGCATGAGGGTAAACCCTTTGAAGGCTACTTTGATGTTATTCCCCGGTTTTGCAGTGAATTCGGATTCCAGAGTTTCCCCAGTCCCGAAGGGATAAGCCGGGCCATGACCAGCCAGAGTAGTACCTATTCGACCTCAGCCGAAGAGGGCCAGGACTCGGCCTCTACTCCCTCCGGATTCCTTCCCCAGCCCGGAACCCCCCGCCCCCGGCGAACCTGGGCAGATCCTCAGGATTGGTGTCTGACAAGTCCGACCCTGGATTATCACCAGAAAAATCCCCGGGGGAATACCATAATTCTAGATACCATGCTGCGCTACTTCCGGATGCCGAGCCGCCTGGCCGATACCCTGTATATCAGTCAGGTGCAGCAGATGCGGGCCTTCGAGACGGCGGTAGAATACTGGCGCAGCCAAGCCCCGAGATCCATGGGGGCCCTCTACTGGCAGCTCAATGATCTGTGGCCCGTAGCGAGCTGGAGCAGTATCGAATACCCTGATAAGTGGAAACTGACCCATTATGGGGTCGCCCGGTTCTTCGAACCCCTGCACCTGGCAGGAATCATCGTCCTGCCCCCGTGGAAGGTTGGAACCGTTCCCCAGCGGTCGGCTCCGGTCCGCCTGGTGTTGGAGAAGGACCTGCCCCAGACCATGGAGCTTCATCTCCGAGTCCGGCTAATATCCTTTGGGGGAAGCGTACGGGACCTCGTCGATGAAACCCGGAACTTCGACCATACCATGGCCCAGGAGGTCGGTACCTACGACCCCGGGGAACTGGACATTGATCCCCGGGACTGGTTCCTGCATTTTGAACTCTCCCTGCCCCCGAGCGGTTACGCCGGTGAGGGCGATCCGCGGATCTTGGGTGTTTCCCTGGGTGATCTGCCCGGTGGAACCGTGATTTCCCGGGGATTCCGCTTCTTCACCGCGCCCAAACACGCCCGCATTCAGGATCCCGGGCTCCGGATCCTATACCCCGGCGTTGATTCCGAATCACCGGATGATGATGACTCCCAGGACAGTCCGGCCGAAGAAGGTCCATGGCTGCTGACCGATGTCCTGGCAGCCAGAGAGCAGGCCCTGGAAACAGCCAGGCCGCTCCAGGCACAGGTTCTCGTTGAACGCCCAGCCTTCTACGTTTCTCTGGACAGCCCCGGCTGGATGGGCAGGTGGAGCAGTAACGCTGAGGTGGTCCTGCCGGGTGAGCAGTGGAACCCGGTATTTATTCCTCGGAATTCCCATACCCGGCAGTGGACCAGTGCCCTGGTGACCTCTTGGGACCGCCAGGGGTTAGAATCCAGTTCCGCCGATTCGGAGGAGGTATATTGCCAGACCGAGGTCTATGATCTATGGTCCAGCGGAGTGGCATTAGAATCACCCAAGAAGTAAGCACTATCCAAAAGATTGTAAAAAACGCCGGATGAAGCGGCTCAATCCATCCATGGGCCGCGATAGGGGTAAGGATCCTCGGTCCCAAACGGTACAACCGTTTGCACACCATCTACGAGGCTGCATCCCTATCGGACCATGGCATGGGTTTTCGGGGGAGCCACTACCATGGGATTGCCATTCCGGTAGTCCCCCCGTATAGCACCATTCTCCCTGTACTTGACATCCAAGGCGGAAATGCAGACCATTAACATCTCTATGAAAACACAGTCAAAACTTAGTATTATCGGGTTTCTGCAGGATATCGGCGCCTCCAAGCGGGGAGTTGATATGGGTAGCTACGCCATCCGGGCTGAAAAGCTCGTGGAGAAACTCAAGGCCCTGGGATATCAGGTGAGCGATGAGGGGAATGTGGAGTGCTATTCCATGGATGAGGGTGATACCCTGGAGTCCGGGAACCCGAAACTCCGCTATGCTGCGGCGATCCGGCGGAATATGCTGGAGTTGAAGGAGCAGGTACAGGCGATCGTCCAGCAGGACGCCATGCCCATCGTTCTCGGGGGCGACCATTCTATGGCCATGGGAAGTTTGGCCGGGCTCAAAGAGCGGTACCAGGGGAATCTCGGATTATTGTGGGTTGATGCCCATGGTGATTTTAATACCCCTGAGACAACCCCCTCAGGAAATGTACACGGCATGCCCTTAGCTGCCATTACCGGCCGGGGAGCCCCGGAGCTCGTAGACATCGGTCCCTTTCCCGGGGTGCGGGAAGAAAATACCGTACTCTTCGGTATCCGCGACCTGGACCCGGAAGAGAGCATGCTGATACGGGAAAGCCGGGTAACCATGTATACCATCCGGGATATCATCGAACGGGGGTTTTACACCTGCCTTCAGGAAGCACTCCAGGTGGTAACCACCGGAGTGGATCAATTTCATCTTAGTTTTGATATGGATTCCATCGATCCCATTTTTGCCCCCGGAACCGGGACACCGGTCATGGGCGGTCTAAACGATCGTGAGGTACTCTATCTTATGGAACGGGTTCACGAGACCGGACGCCTGGTCTCCATGGATCTCGTAGAGGTGAATCCGGCCCTGGATGTGGGTAACAAGACCGCCCGCCTAGCTGCCGAGTTAATTCTCCGGGCGTTGGGAAAGAAGACATTGTAGATCCAGGGAGGTGAGACCGTTTTTCCTGCGCAAAAGCCTGTAACTACACCGCATACAGCGGTGCCGTTCAGGGACCGGCCGCAGGAGTGGCGCCGCCGAGGGCATAAGTTACAACCGTTTGCGCACTAGGGACATCCTTTCCACGGATCAGGAGGCAGAAGATGCCACACTCAGATAAGCAGTCCCGGCTGCTCGGAATTCCGGACAGCCAGAACCTGGATTCACTCCTTCGGAGCGCGGATGCCACGAGACTGCAAAACGTTCTAATGGCGACCCCGGACCGTGAAATCGCCGCCCTCTGTCTGGTTCTTGATGAGGAAACCCGGGATTATCTGTATGATTGCATAAGTTCTAAAAAAGCAGGGCGGATCAGGGAAGAGCTAAACCGCTTAGCCCATGTCCACATGAGTCATGAGATTCAGCAACGCTTCGTGATAAATCTCATCACCCGGTTGGAGGGGCACCGCGGTGAATCCTTCCGGTCCCACTTCAAACCCCGGATCCCGCCTTCTCGGGGTAGGAACATCTAGAATCCGCAAAGAAGAACTATTGTGCGCAAAAGGATGTAAGGAACACCGAGCATAGCGGCTCCATCCAGGTGCCCCGCCCCAGGGAGGCTCGGCACCAGATAAACGAACAACCTTTTGCGCACTAACCATTCTGTTGCGATCGTCTATTCTTCGTATCGGTCGCGTTTACCCTTGTGGTGTTGATGCTGCTTTTTTCGAGCCAACCCAAGACCACCAAATCCGCTTATTATGGCCATGTAGAAGCCTAAATCGTACCAGAATCCCGAGTTGTTGGCTTCATATATGCTGATTTCCGGTTTAAAAATACTGACGATAAGGGAGATGGGTGCTACCCAGCCATGCCATATGCCCCAGAAGAAGCCCGCAGGTTCTTCCGGAGTGTTTTTCCCGTCTCCGGGAATACAGCTTGTTACCAGCCCAGCCAGAAGAATGATGGCGATAATCATCAATACCGTTTTTCGCGATGTTTTCATACTCTACCTCGTTGTGTGGTTTGTACTAAGTGTACTCTTCTGGAGTACTTTTATTCGTATAAAACCGCCTAATACGATGGATTTGCGTACCAGATAAACATTACAAGGATAGTAATAAATAACTAATTATACATTTTGATTTTTTATTGAGCAAATAAAAACCCTATAGTACAATAACTGCGCCGGACTTTCTTGGCCTGGATACTGGTGATTTGGGAATAGAAAGGAGACGGATTATTACAAACACAAAGGCAGGATGCCTGCTATGGCTGAATATACAGAAAACCGGTCTGGCATGATTTCACAAGATGGAATTGTGCGGGCCATAACCAACGGCTACGCCCTGGTAGATATACAGGCTGCAGGGGCATGCGCGGCATGCCAAATTAGCGGAAGCTGCACCGAGGCAAAAAGTGGACGGGAAATTCAGGTGTATCTCGGAGAGGGAGGTGAATCACCCTCGAATATCCGGATAGGCGACCGGGTACGGGTGACCACTGAAACCCGCCAAGGTCTGCTCGCGGTACTATTCCTGTTTATCATACCCCTGATACTTATCGTGGGAGGGGTTGCGTGGGCCGGCGGACAAGGCTGGGATGATGCAGTCGGAGCAGGAGTTGGTTTGGGAATAGCCGGAATCTACGGCTTGGTACTTTGGCTGCTGAATTCCCGCATTCAGAGGAATGTCAGAATTCAGATTGAAAAAATAAGCAATCCGACCGCAGCGCCTCAATAACGGGCCTGCACCGACACCACAAAAAAGGAACGACCTATGATAACCCTTTATGCAGTTCTAACCCTGAGCGGGTTGGCTGTTCTCTTTGCGGTTCTACTGTTTTTTGTATCAAAACGATTTCACGTCACCGAAGATCCTCGGAAGGCCGAGGTGGAGGCCATGTTGCCCGGTATTAACTGCGGAGCATGCGGCTTTCCCGGATGTGCAGGGATGGCTGAGGCCCTGGTAAAGGGGAGTGAGGAAGGGGATATTAGTCATCTCTCCTGTCCTCCCGGGGGGCCTACCACCATGGCAGCCATAAGCGAGTATTTCGGACTCGCGGCGGGTGAGAGTAAACCCCTGGTTGCGGTGTTGCGCTGCGGGGGCAGCTGTGAGGCTGCTCCGGCCAAGAGCCGGTATGATGGTCCTGAGAGTTGTGCCATTGCCCACTCCCTCTATGCAGGGGAGTCGGGCTGCCCCTTCGGGTGTTTGGGCGATGGTGATTGTGCGGCCGTCTGCGAGTTCGATGCCTTGCATATGAATCCGGAAACCGGCCTGCCCGAGGTAGATGAAGAAAAATGCACGGCCTGCGGGGCCTGTGTTACTGCCTGTCCCAGAAATCTCTTTGAGCTGCGTCCCATCGGTAGGAGGAGCAGACGGGTATGGGTGAACTGCCGGAATACAGAGAAGGGGGCCGTTGCCAAGAAACATTGTTCGGTGGCATGCATCGGGTGCGGAAAATGCGCCAAGGTTTGTCCGGTGGACGCCATTACCATCGAGAACAACCTGGCATACATCGATCCGGAGAAGTGCATTGCCTGCGGAAAATGTGTGCCCGTATGTCCTACCGGGGCCATTCTTGCGACCTTTCCGGTGAAGAGCAAAGGAGAAACGGCATGAAGCTGCTAGAAACCATGAAGACCTTTAGGAGGGGGGGGATTCACCCCCCGGAGATGAAGATTACCGCAGGCAGCCCGATTGTAGCCGCCGGTCTGCCTGTCGAGGCAGTCATTAGTTTAGGGCAGCATATTGGGGCCCCTGCCCAGGTTCAGGTGAAACCCGGGGACAGTGTTCAGGTGGGGAGTCTGTTAGGGGCGGCGCCGGGCCTGATTTCTGCGAATGTGCATTCCAGTGTGTCTGGGAAGGTTAAAAAAATCGAACCGAGGATGGATGCCTCAGGGTACCCGAGGCCGGCGGTTGTTATCGCCGTGGAGGGAGATCAGCTGCTTCCAGAGTTGGCAGAGTCCCTGGGTGTTAGCCAGGCATTAGAATCACCCCAGAATACAGAAGAACAGGAAGCATCTGAGAGCGGTCCGGATCCTGAATGGGGGGATTGGCTTAGGGATAAGCCGCTGCGCAGAGAAATAACCATGAGTCCCGAGGAAATCCGGGAGGCCCTGAAAGGGGCGGGTATTGTTGGAATGGGGGGGGCGACCTTCCCGACGAATGTGAAGTATATGGTGCCGCCGGGGAAGACGGCAGAGTACCTCATTATAAACGCAGTGGAGTGTGAGCCCTATTTGACGGCGGATCACCGGACCATGCTGGAGTTTCCCCATGAGGTGTTGACGGGTATCGAAATCCTCCGCAGGACCCTGGGGGTGGAGACGGCCTGGATCGGCATTGAGGCAAACAAACCTGATGCCATCGAACTAATGACAAGGTTGTCCCGGGAGTACCCGGGGATTGAGGTGTATCCCCTTCAGGTTCGGTACCCCCAGGGGGCGGAGAAGCAGCTGATCGAGGCCCTGACGGGCAGGCAGGTTCCTTCGGGTGCCCTGCCTATCGAGGTGGGGTGTGTGGTGAATAATGTCGGGACGGCCCAGGCGGCATACCGGGCGGTGCAGTTCGGGATGCCCTTTATCCAGCGGGTAGTGACGGTGACCGGGAAGGGGCTGAAGAATCCCGGCAACTTCCTCGTCAGGATCGGTACTCCCATCGGTGATCTGATTGAGATGGCCGGCGGGCTCCCCGAGGGGCCGGGACCGGTGAAGGTGATTCTCGGCGGACCGATGATGGGGAAGGCGGTAGGGTCCTTGGATATTCCGGTCAGTAAGGGGACCAGCGGTGTTTTGGTTCTCCAGGAGGATGAGGCGGTCCGGCCGCCGGTGGAAACCTGTATACGTTGCGGGCGCTGCGTGGGTGTTTGCCCCATGGGATTGGAGCCCTATTTGCTTAGTCAGCTGGCGGGTCAGAAGCGTTTTGAGGAGGCCGAGGAGCTGAAGATTATGGATTGTGTTGAATGCGGCAGCTGCTCCTACATCTGTCCGAGCAACCGTGATCTCTTAGATTTTATCCGGCTCGGGAAGTCCCGTATCATGGCATCCCGCAAGAAAGGTGGCGCGAAATGAATTCATCTCTGGTTGTATCCCTATCGCCCCATGTGCGGGGGAAGGACTCTGTTGCTTCGGTAATGTGGGGTGTGGTTATTGCCCTGCTGCCTGCGGTGGGGGTTTCGGTCTGGGCCTTCGGGTTACGGGCTCTGATCGTGTTGATGGTGGCAGTGGGGGGGGCTGTACTGACCGAATGGCTGGTAACCGCCCTGCTGTTGCGCCGGCCGGTTCGGGTGGCAGATGGATCTGCGGCCGTTACCGGGTTGTTGCTGGGATTAAATCTCCCGGCAGGCATACCCCTGTGGCAGGTTGCTGCCGGGGCGGTGTTCGCCATTGCCATCGCCAAGATGGTATTCGGCGGACTGGGGCATAATCCCTTTAATCCCGCCCTGGCGGGCCGGGCCTTTATGCTGGCCAGTTTTCCCGGGGAGATGACCCTATGGCCCCAGCAGGGGTTTTCCGCGAGCCTGGCTGCCGACGGAGTGACCGGGGCAACGCCTCTGGGGATTCTGGCTGAGTCCGGGAGTGCTGCATTGGCGGAGCAGGGGGCGCCGGGTCACCTGGATCTGTTCCTCGGGACCATCGGCGGATCCCTGGGAGAGATCAGTGCGCTGGCAATTCTCGTCGGTGGCCTGTTCATGCTTATACGACGGATTATCACCTGGGAAATTCCGGTGATGTTTTTATTGGGTCTCGGAATATTCACCGGAGCGTTCTGGGCGGCCGATCCCGGCCAGTATGCCGATCCGCTGTACCATATCCTTGCCGGGGGTGCCATGTTAGGGGCCTGGTTTATGGCAACGGATATGGTAACCAGTCCCATGACGGTGCGGGGAAGGATTATATATGCTCTAGCCGGGGGAATGCTGGCAGGGGCCATCCGACTTTTCGGCGCCTATCCCGAGGGGGTGAGCTACGCTATTTTGATCATGAACGCCTTCGTGCCCATTATTGACCGGGCAATTAAACCCCGCCGGTTTGGGGTAAAGACTGGTACCGCCCCGCTTCCTATGAGCGGGCCTGCCAAATCCGGTGCTTCCGGGGGCGGTGTGCAAACCGGAGCCTCCCCGAAGAACACAGAACAGGGTACCGAAAAGGAGCAGAGCCGTGGCTGAATCTAAACAACTACCTTCCACCTTTACAAACATGCTCCTGGTTATGTTGGTTTTGGCCCTGGTATCCGCCGGAGCCCTGGGGATGACCTATACGCTTACCGCAGACCAGATTGCCGCAAATGCCTTGGAAAAACAGAAGCAGGCCCTGGGAGCGGTACTGCCTGAATTCTCCAACGATCCTGTGGCTGAACAGGTTCACCATGCGCAGGACAGTCGAATCACCCTGTATCCCGCAAAAAAAGACGGAAGGTTAATCGGCCTGGGGGTCCAGAGTTATTCTGAGCAGGCCTTCGGCGGGGTGATGACCCTGATGGTAGGATTTGATCTTGATGGACGGATAATCAAGTCCGAGGTTCTCTCCCATTCCGAGACCCCGGGTCTAGGCAGTAAAATTACGGAACCGCGCTTCGCCGGACAGTTCGACGGTCTGAGTACCCCGGACTTTCCCTTGAAGGTGAGGAAGGACGGCGGTCAGGTGGATGCGATAACCGCGGCCACCATCAGCTCCCGGGCCTATGTGGACGGGATCAACCGTGCCCAGGCTGCTGCTGCAGATTTTGCTGCGGCGTACGGGGAAGGAGAAAGACAGTGAATATTCGCGATACCCTGACTAAGGGATTTTTTAAGGAAAACCCGGTATTTGTGCTGCTTCTCGGGATGTGCCCGACCCTGGGGGTAACCACCTCAGCAATGAACGGCTTGGGAATGGGGTTGGCCACCACGGCGGTGCTCCTGGGTTCGAATGCGGTCGTGGCACTTATCAAGAATCTGATTCCCGATAAGGTCCGTATTCCTGCATACATCGTCATCATTGCCAGCTTTGTCACCATTATCGACCTTGCTATGTTGGCATATCTGCCGGACCTCCATGCGGAGTTGGGACTTTTCATTCCGCTTATCGTGGTGAACTGTATTATCCTGGGAAGGGCTGAGAGCTTTGCCAGCAAGAACGGGGTGGTTCTGAGCCTGATGGATGCCGTATCCATGGGGCTGGGGTTTTCCATGGCCCTGACTATGCTGGGCGGAATCCGGGAGGTGCTGGGATCCGGGGCGATCTTCGGTGTTCCCCTGGTGGCGGAGGGTGCTTCCACCATGCTGCTCTTTGTTATGCCGCCCGGGGCCTTCATAGCCTTGGGGGTACTGATAGCCTTTGTCCGCCAGAGTCAGCAGGCCCTCAGCCGCATGGCGAGGAGCCGAAGAGCCAGTGGATTGGCCGCTCAGACAGCGGAATCCCCCCAAGGAGGCACAGTATGAACTATTTTTCTCTCATTATCGGAGCCCTACTGGTTAATAACGTAGTGCTGGTCCAATTCTTGGGTATCTGCCCCTTCCTGGGGGTCAGCTCCAAGATTTCCACGGCTACCGGCATGGGAGCGGCGGTCATGTTCGTCATGACCCTGGCGACCCTGGTAACCTACCTGGTTCAGCACCTGATCCTCGTACCTCTGGGCATCGGGTTTATGCAGACCGTAGCCTTTATTCTGGTGATTGCCGCCTTGGTGCAGATGGTGGAGATGGTGCTGAAGAAGGTAAGCCCGGCCCTCTATCAGGCCCTGGGGGTGTTTCTCCCCCTCATTACCACCAACTGCGCCATCCTCGGGGTAGCTATCCTGGTAATTAAAAACAATTTCAACCTCATGGAGGGGTTGGTGTTCGCCTTGGCTACCAGTGCAGGGTTTGCCCTGGCCCTCTTCATCTTTGCGGGTATCCGGGAGCGTCTGGAGTTTGCGGATATCCCCAAGACCTTTAAGGGTGCTCCCAGTTCCCTGATTACCGCCGGCCTGTTAGCTCTGGCGTTCATGGGGTTCAGCGGCCTCGTGTAGGGGCTATAAGATGGGGGTTCGGGGTGATTCGAATGCCCCCGGTCCCCCTGGGGGTTTGGGTTTTGCAGATCTATGCTGATCCGGTGCCGAGGGGGTTCCGGATCCCCGGAGCCTCCGTGGTTTGGAGCCGAAGGGGTGCGGGGTGGGGCGTTCGGTGTACTGGCATCTAGGTAGTGCGCAACAGCCTGTAACATTCCCTATTCGCGGCGCTACCTCTGGGGCCCGAACCCGGGCAACCCCGCTATATCCGGTGTCGGTTACAAGCCTTTAGGCACTATACAATGGGTACTGCCGGTTTGTGACTAACGGCCGGCTTCCCGGTCCAGACGCTGTTGGGCCGGAACGAGGATCACCGGGGTGTCAAGTTTTTTCATGACACCTTCCGCCACCGAGCCTACCACCAGGTGGTACATGGCTCCGTTCCCGTGGCTTCCCAGGACAATATAGGGCGCTTCTACCTTGGCGGCCTCAGCTGCAATAACATCCGAGGTTTTTCCCCTGGGGGTAGCGTAGCTGCAGGGGATGTCCTCCTCTTCGAAGTCTGATTTCAGATTGTTCAGCTCTTTGATCTCCTTCATCATCTCCCGGCCGAGGGAAGGGTCGGCGCCCTGGTGAACCACTGCGGTGGGTGCGGAGGGTTTCTCCGGCTGGGCATGAACGAGATGAACGCCCAGGTTCAGGGCCTTGGCAAGTTCTTTGCCTGTCTTTACAATTCGGGGTGTCAGGGGAGAGAAGTCGATACAGATTAGGATTTTGGTACTCATGGAGTCATTATAGCGCGGCATCCCCGGAGTGAGCAATATACGCTCTTGTTCATCAATAGTAGCAAGGAAGTAACGAGTATGACGGAGAATATATGGGAACCAGAGTTTATCAGTGGCATTGTATTCCAGGCCGGTGTCATGGCCATGGAGTACCAGGATACAATTCAGGGCAGCCAAAAGGCTGACAATTCCCTGGTAACCAAGGCTGACCGGGAAGTGGAGGCGTTCCTAACCGAGAAAATCCTGGAGGCGTATCCCCAGGCTGTGGTCCTGGGGGAGGAGACGGCAGCAGCCATGACCCGGGAGGAGCTGGGGCGAGGGTTAGAGGGAGACTTGTTCATCATCGATCCTATTGACGGGACGGCGGTGTATGCTGCGGGGCTCGGAGGATGGGGAGTGAGCCTGGGGTACGCCAGAAAAGGACAGCTGGTCCATGGAGCTGTGTTTTTGCCCGGCCAGGGGGAATTTTACCGGACCGCCGGATCCCGGGCTGAATACGCCCGCCTCGCTATGGATGAGCAGGGCAGACCCCGGGCTCCTGAGACCGGTGCTATTGCCTTTCGTCCCCTTCTTCCCCGGACCGAACAACCCGTACAGCTGGTAGGTATAACCCAGTACATCGCCAAGGACAAACCCTTTCCGGTTCCCTACACCCTGGTGGCCACCGCAAGCTGTGTCGTTAGTCTGCTGAACACTGCCCGGGGGAGCTTCGCCGGGTACATCGGAAAGGCGAAGGTTTGGGACATGGCTGCTGCCTGGCCTATTGCCCACCGGGCCGGGGTTCGTGGGAGAATGCAGGAAGACAACCGGACTTTCGGCTTGTCTTTAACCGAGGGTCTGTGGAATATGGAGCCCAGCCATCCCAGGGCCTGGGGACTGCCGGGTAATGTTATTTTTTACCGGGACGAGGATCTGGCGAGGAATCTCCGCCGGGGAGGCAGTCCCGAATATGCCTAGGGGGGAAACCCAGCAGCCCGAAGGTGGGTCACGGTAGTCCCGGATACACCCAAGGTTTCTAACTCAACCTGCCGCGGGCGCCAATCTTGGGTGGGTTGCCGGGGTAGATCGCACTGTCCTCCGCGTACGAAATAGGCTAGTAGTATGGGGTGTGGCTTTTCGGCCGGGTACCCTGATCAGGTGTCCAGAAAAACCGTATCCTCGGGACGAGCAAGCAGATCCTTACTCTCCGGACCGAGGATACCCGGGATCTCCTGGCTATGTTTGCCCTGAATCAGCCGCAGCTCCTCGCTGCTAAAGGCACAGAGTATGTGGGCAATATCGTTAACCTGTATGACGGACCCCGCTTCAAAAACACCCTGAACCGAAACAACCCCCCGGGGAAGCAGGCTCTTTTTATCCCGCATGGCCTGCAAGGCCCCCTGATCTACCGTAATGGATCCTGAAGGGATGGCGTTTTTCAGCCATCGGATTCGGTTTTTAAGGGGTTCCGCAGGGTCGAAGAGGGTTCCGAGGTCTTCACCGGCCACCAGCCGGGGAAGGATGTCCGGGGTACGTCCGTGGGCAAGGATGACGGAGCAGCCCGCATCTCTCGCGATGGTTACTGCTTTGAGTTTGGTCTTCATACCGCCGGTAGAAAACTCCGAACCGTTGTCCCCGGCAGCGGCATAGATCTCAGGGCTGAGGCTGTGAACCTGCCGGATGGGCCGGGCTTGGTGATTTACCCGGGGATCCTGATCGTAGAGGGCATCGATATCACTGAGGAGAATAAGGAGCTCGGCATCAATCTTGCTTGCCACCAGGGCTGAAAGCTGGTCGTTATCTCCGAAGGCACTGCCGATTTCTGCGGTGCTCACGGTATCATTTTCGTTGAAAATGGGAATCACCCGCATCTGAAGCAGGCGTTCCACGGCGCTCCGTAAATTATTGTAGCTGGTCCGATTGTTCAGGGTGTCCCGGGTAATGAGGATCTGGGCCACCGTCAGTCCGAAGATGGAGAATACCCGGCGGTACTCATCCATCAGCAGGGGCTGGCCGATGGCGGCGCAGGCTTGGCGCATCTGAACCGAGCTTACCCTTCGGTCAAGGCCGAGTTCCCGGGCTCCCATGCCGATGGCTCCGGAGGATACCAAGAGGACCTGTTTGCCCTGGGCAACCAGCCCTGAAACCTGATCGGCCACGCGGTAGAGGTAGGCAAGGTCGATTTCTCCTTCCCGAATGCGGCGCCCCTGGCTGGGATACAGTCCCTCCTGCCACTGAGCCCGGGAGGTGAGTACGTTGGTTCCGAGCTTAACAACCATCCGTGTGATGTATGCGAGATCCCTCATGGTATTACTCCGGGTATTTAGAAGGGTTTCTGGTGTTCGATGGGTCGGTGGGTGTAGGTTTTCCCCCCGCCGGAGTAATCCCCGACGATCTGCCCCTGGCCGTAGAGCTGCCATTTATACGTCATCAATCCCTGCAATCCTACCGGACCCCGGGCATGGAGCTTACCTGTGGAGATTCCTACCTCGGCCCCGAGTCCGTATCGGAATCCATCGGCGAACCGGGTGGAGCAGTTCCAAAGTACGCTGGAGCTGTCGACCTGGGCGAAAAACCGTTTGGACGCCTGGGCATCCTGGGTAAGGATGGCATCGGTGTGTCCCGATCCGTAGGTGTTGATATGGTCAATGGCTTGGTCAAGGGAGTCAACGGTTTTAATGGCTAGGATGTAGTCCAGGTACTCGGTAGACCAGTCCTGATCCACCGCAGCCTTCGCCGTCGGAATGGTGTGTCGGACATTCGAATCCCCTCGAATCTCTACCTTAGCCTGATCCAGGGCTTGGGCCAGGACGGGAAGGAGCTGGGGAGCGATGTCGCGGTGCACCAGCAGCGTTTCCAGGGCGTTGCACACCGCCACATACTGGGTCTTAGAATCCAGGATGATTTTAACGGCCTGATCAACATCCGCGTCATGGTGAACGTAGATATGACAGATGCCGTCGGCGTGACCCATTACCGGAATGTGACTGTTTTCCATAATGTACCGAACGAACTCATTGGAACCCCGGGGTATCAGAAGATCGATGAGGTCGTCCATGCCGAGCAGATCGGTAATCTGGTCACGGGTTTCGAGGAGACCGATCCAGCCCTGGGGGGCGCCGGCTTGCTCAGCGGCCTGGGAGATGACGGTGAATAGGGCGCGGTTTGTCCGGCTTGCCTCGCTGCCTCCCTTGAGTACCACAGCGTTGCCGCTTTTTAGGGATAACCCGGCTATCTGAACCAGGGCATCTGGCCGGGATTCGAAGATCATGCCGATTACTCCGATGGGGCAGCTTACCTTGTAGAGCTCTAATCCCTCATCAAGCTCGGTGGCATCGAGCTGTCTTCCTACGGGATCTTCCAGGCTGGTCAGGGCCTTGAGGCCCTCTACTACCTCGGCGAGTTTATCCTCTTGAAAGCCCAGGCGTTTTAAGAGGGGTGTTTCAAGGTTGTCTTTTTCAGCCTGGGCAAGGTCCTCCCGGTTCGCCTTGAAAATGACATCCCGGTTGTTCTCCAGGGCTTCGGCGATGGATGCAAGGATCGAGTCCTTGGTTGTTCTGTCTAATCCTGCCAGGCTGCGGGATGCACGCCTGGCTGCTTCGGCAATGTCGCGGGTTTTCATAGGGTGATGGTAGGGGATTCTCAGGGTTTAGGCAAGAACGCTTTGGGAAAGTGCTCCTTCAGGACCGCCATCAGATCCTCCCGCAGCATGCCTGCTACCTCTTCGGGTTTCAGGCTGACCACCGGTTTGTCCTTGGGGTCGGTTTCCAGATCATCCAGGAGAATTTTTCCCAGCCCCTTGGGAACCTTTTTTTCCGACAGGGGGCGTCCGGGTTGGTAGCTGTAGATTTCTACCGAGTCATGCCGGGTGTCGATGGTGACGTAATTGAATCGAACAGGAGGAATTTCCTGGATCAGCCATTGGGAGTGGGCTTTGCCTGCGTTTTCATCGGTTAGAAAGTAGATGGCCATCCGGGCTTCTCCCCGGTGGCAGGATACGGTGATATTAAGATACTCCATATCCATGGTAACCCCGCTGAGGATCTGGCGTTCTTGGATGTCGTAGTCTTTGATGATGGTCTTCTCAAGGATGTCGTAGATAACATCCGGGTGGGTAATTCCTGAAATAAAGAGTGTGTTGGTAAACCATTTTCGCTTCATGCAGTCTTTTTACATCCCTGGCGCATATTATAGCATCTATGGTAACACAATGCGAGGCCATAATTCAAAATAAACCCTGGTTTAAAGGTCAGGAATTTGGATATTGCATTCTCTAAAGCGATAATCTACCCTTTATGCAAGGAGTACAGGCTGAATGAGAGACCTATGGGATGAAGATCTGCTTGAGTTTGCAACAGAACATACTGAGTCTGCACCCCCCTCTGCGGATGAGATGCCTCCCTGGAACATCCTGATTGTAGATGACGATGAGGAGGTCCATATTATAACGAGGCTGGTGCTCCGGGACTACGTTTTGGACGGCAGGCCGGCCCGGCTTTTCCATGCGTACTCCGCCCAGGAGGCCAAGGCGCTGCTTTCGTCGGAATCGGGAATTGCGGTCATTCTCCTGGACGTGGTCATGGAGACGGATGATGCCGGCCTCCGGCTGGTACGCTGGATCCGGGATGATCTCCAGAACCGCCTGGTACGGATTATCCTCCGCACCGGTCAACCCGGGGTTGCTCCGGAGAAACAGGTTATCACCGAATATGAGATAAACGACTACAAATCAAAGACCGAGATAACGGATATCAAGCTCTACACCGCCATTACCGTTGCCTTACGCGGCTACCGGGACCTCCGGAGTATTCAGGAGCATACCCGAGGGTTCGGGCATATTATCCGCTCGGCCCGCAGCGTATTACGCCACAGGAATCTGAATGAGTTTTTCAGCCAGGCCATGGAGGAGGCCGCCCTGCTGGCTGGGATTGATCATGAGGATTGGAATACGGCCCCGGGGGTGCGGGGAATCTGTCTCCGGGCGGTAGACCGGGGCTACATGGTTGTTGCCGTACGGGGCGGCTACGAAGTTGAATCGGGAACCCGGTTACCTCCGGATCTATCGGCTCTGAACCATCCGGCGACAGCGGAGATAATCGCCCAGGTGCAGGGAAAACCCGGCATTGTGTTTACCGATTCGGAATTTTGCGCTCATTTTCAATCCCAGAACGGCGAATATAAAACCACCCTGCTCATTGCCGCTCCGGGTCCGCTGACCCATCTGGACAAGGAACTGCTGCATGTTTTTACCTCACACATTGAGGTTTCTTACGAGAACCTTTCCCTGGGGCAATCCATTGAAACCAGTCAGCGGGAAATTATTTACACCCTCGGAGAGGTGGTGGAAAGCCGGAGTCAGGAAACGGGAAACCATGTCCGCAGGGTAGGGGCTCTGGCCGAGCTCCTCGCCACCCTGGCGGGCATGGACGAAACCCAGCGATCTGCCATGCGCCTGGCTGCTCCCATGCATGACATCGGCAAAATCGGTATTCCCGATTCCATCCTGAATAAGCCCGGCGCCCTTACTGAAGAGGAGCGGGAAATAATCCAAAGTCATGCCGAGATCGGATACTCTATCCTTCGTTCGGGCAAAAAGGGCATCCTTCAGCTGGCTGCCGAACTGGCCTACACCCACCATGAGCGGTGGGACGGTTCGGGCTATCCTCGGGGACTGGCCGGGCAGTCCATACCCCTCTCGGGGCGCATCGTTGCGATTGCGGATGTGTTTGATGCCCTGACCCACACCCGGGTCTATAAGAAGGCCTGGACCATGGAGGATGCCCTGGATTACATCGGCCAAAACGGGGGCACTCAATTCGACCCAGAATTAGCCCGGCGATTCGTTCAATCCCGGGAAGAAATCAAAAGAATCTTCAATAAATACGAGGAAGGGTAAGCTCCTTCCGGATTATTCACGGTTTTCTTAATAGATCCTAACATTTCTCTAACAGAGCTGGTGCCTAATGAGCCCATACAATTTGTAGTTCCATTGAGGAGGAATAGTATGAAGAAGGCATTAACAATTATGAGTCTCCTGCTCCTGGCTTCTGGGGTATTTGCCGGCGGTCAGAACGAGGGGGCAGCCGCCCAAAACCAAGGCCCCTGGGCTTGGATTACTGAAGAGAGCGATGACGCCCTGCTGCCCGGGGTGAATCCCCTGTTGGTCCGGGGTGATGTTATTACCGCCGGTTCATCCACGGTGTATCCCCTGGCGGAAGCCATGGCTGAGCGGTTCAAGAACGAAGGGTACCCTGGAACCATTACCATTGATTCCATCGGTTCTGGAGGGGGATTCGAACGTTTTACCGTAGCGGGAGAAACCGATGTCTCCAACGCTTCCCGTCCCATCAAGGCATCCGAGATTGAGGCAGCCCGGCAGATCGGCCGCGAACCCATCGAAATCCGGGTAGGTACCGATGCCCTGGCCGTAACGGTAAGCAAGGACAACACCTTTATTAAAGAAGCAACCATGGAAGAACTTGCTCAGATCTTCACTGCCGACAATTGGAGTGACGTGAATCCTGACTGGCCCAACCAGCCCATCCAGCGCTTCATTCCCGGAACCGATTCAGGAACCTTTGACTACTTCGTCGAAGAGGTATTCGACGAGGATGCCGAGCCCATTCTCGCAGCAGCAAATACCCAGTTCAGCGAGGATGACAATATTCTGGTACAAGGTATTGAGGGATCACCCTATGCCATCGGATTCTTCGGATATGCCTACTATGCGGAAAACGCGGATAAGCTTAATGTCCTGAAGGTCGACGGCGTGGAAGCCAACGCTGCCAATGTTGATAACAACAGCTATCCCCTGGCCCGTCCCCTATTTCTTTACACCGATGCAACCATCATGAAGAA
Organism: Spirochaeta lutea; assembly: GCF_000758165.1. NCBI lineage: Bacteria > Pseudomonadati > Spirochaetota > Spirochaetia > Spirochaetales > Spirochaetaceae > Spirochaeta > Spirochaeta lutea. Next base: position 143,567 of record NZ_JNUP01000049.1, read on the forward strand.
CAAACCCCAGGTTGCCGCCTACATCAACTTCTTCCTCACCTACGTGAACGAAGAAATTACCCGGGTCGGATACTTCCCTGCCAACCCTGCAGCCCTGGAGGGTGCAAAGCAGGCCTGGCTGGATGCAGTCGAGGGTGCTTACTAAAAAGGCGATTGAAGCAGGAAGCGGCGCAGACGCCGCGACCTAAAAGGCTACTCAGGTACAGGCCCGGTCCCCCGACCGGGCTTGTGTCTTGAGGTCCTTGCTGGACAGGGAGCTAGAACCTTGAACGATCCGGGTTCTCTCCGGTCCAGGTACAGCAATAAAAAAGGAATCATGGAATGGGAATCAAACACGGATTATCGGGCAAACCTGAAGCCAGCATTGATTTTTCAAAACGCCGCCGTCCCGCCGAGGGAACCATCAGGACCCTGTTGTTCATCAGCGCTGCGATCTCCATATTTACGACCATTGGAATAGTGGTCATCCTTGTGGAGGAATCAATCCTGTTTTTTGGGAGTCCGGAGGTTGACATTATAGAATTTCTCTTCGGGACCGAATGGAAACCGATGATCGGAGAGTTCGGGATTCTGCCCCTGCTGAACTCCACCCTCATGACGAGTACCATCGCTATGCTGGTGGCAACTCCCCTGGGGCTCTTTGTGGCGATCTACCTCAGTGAATATGCCTCCGAGAGGGTACGGGGTATTCTAAAGCCGCTCCTCGAGGTCCTGGCGGGAATTCCGACGGTGGTGTACGGCTACTTTGCCCTCACCTTCATGACGCCCCTGCTCCGGAGTATCTTCGGCCCCAATATTGTGCAGATTTATAATACCGCTTCGGCCGGGCTGGTGATGGGTATCCTGATACTGCCCCTGGTAGCCTCCATGACCGAGGATGCACTCTCGGCGGTACCCTCCAGTCTCCGCCAGGCCTCCTACGGGCTGGGAGCTACCAAGATGGAGACGAGCTTACAGATTGTGGTACCGGCGGCATTCTCCGGTATCGGGGCTGCCTTCATCGTGGGGCTTTCCAGAGCCATTGGAGAAACCATGATTGTCGCCCTAGCCGCCGGGGCCGGTCCGCGGCTGACGGCGAATCCCTTTGAATCAGCTGAAACCCTCACGGGCTACATTGTCCGGATCTCCGGAGGGGATGTTGGCTACGATACCGTGGATTATAACAGCATCTTTGCCCTGGGCTTGGTGCTCTTCATAACAACCCTGATGCTTAATATCATCAGTAGAAAGATCGTCAAACGCTTCCGGGAGGTGTACGAATGAGTGTGGTATTTAGTAGTCCCAGGGACACCGCCCAGGAACATCTTTTCAGAGAGCATAATCTTCCGGTTCGCCGCAGGAAGGGCCTGATATGGCAGGCTGTCTTCTACGCCGCTACCTCCATTGCGATTATTACCCTGGTCACCCTGGTACTAAGTATTGTTGATGGTGCATTCGGCTATGTGGCTGTTCAGAATCAGATAGAGGTGGAGGAGCTGGTGGGCCCGGGGCGGACCCTGGACAGCGCCTCCAAACAGGAGCTTATCGCGATGCTCAACGAGCACCTAAGCCGGGGACTGGTCCGCCGTTTCGACTTCGAGGCGCCGCTTATGGAACGGTCCAACCAGGACCTAATCAAGCTTGTAATGCGGGAGGTGGTGAAGCCCCAGGTCTTGGGAAGCTGGAATTTGGTTCCCAGTCTTTTTCAGAAAGATTTGATTCTCCAAGAGGCGGCGCAACGCTACCCCGGAGCCGATATTGTCTTCCGCTCCTGGCTAACCTTGGATTTTATCGGGGCATCCCAATCCTCTATTCCTGAATTAGCGGGCATCCGTACGGCGATTATGGGCTCTCTCTTGGTAATTATGATTACGATTCTGGTGGCCTTTCCCATTGGGGTCGGGGCTGCTATCTATCTTGAGGAGTTTGCCAGTGATTCACGGCTTAACCGGATCATCCAGGTAAATATTTACAATCTTTCAGGGGTTCCCTCTATTATATATGGACTGTTGGGTTTGGCTGTTTTTGTCCGAGGTTTGGAGCCCTTGACCAGCGGCGCGTTATTCGGGTTCGGTGCGGGTCAAACGGCCAACGGCCGTACGGTGTTGTCCGCGGGGCTTACCCTGGCACTCCTGGTACTCCCGATCATCATCATAAATGCCCAGGAGGCCATCCGGGCCGTACCCCAGAGCCTTCGGGACTCCAGCTACGGCCTGGGTGCAACCAAGTGGCAGACCGTTTGGCACCATGTGCTGCCGGCCTCCATTGACCGGATTCTGACCGGGACCATCCTCTCTATCTCACGGGCCCTGGGGGAGACGGCGCCCATCGTTGTGGTCGGGGCCTCAACCTTTATCTCAGTGGATCCCAATTCAATCTTTTCGAAGTTCACCACCCTGCCCATCCAGGTATACCAGTGGACTGCCCGGCCCCAGGGGGCCTTCAGGAATATCGCAGCAGCGGCAATTCTGGTACTGCTCGTCCTGCTGTTAACCCTTAATGCCAGCGCGATAATCATGCGTAACCGGATTAGCAAAAAAAGGAGACAGGCTTAAGATGAGCGCAAACATCGAAATCAGCTTAAAAAAAACAAGCATATTCTACGATCAGTTTAAGGCGGTGGAGTCCGTGGATTTAGATATCGCCAGCCAGGAGGTTACCGCCTTCATCGGACCCTCGGGATGCGGTAAGAGTACGGTGCTGCGGTCCTTAAACCGGATGAATGACCTGATTCCCGGCACCCGGATCGAAGGGGAGATTACCTTCCGTGGTATGAACATCTATGCCGACCAGGTTGATCCCGTGGAGGTACGGCGTCATATCGGGATGGTGTTTCAAAAGCCGAATCCCTTCCCCAAAAGCATCTATGAAAACATCGCCTGGGGGGCCAGGATTAACGGATACCACGGCGATATGGACGAACTGGTGGAAACGAGTCTCCAGCAGGCGGCCCTCTGGGGCGAGGTGAAGGATAAACTCAAACAGAGCGCCCTCAGGCTTTCGGGGGGGCAGCAGCAGCGACTTTGTATCGCCCGGGCCATCGCGATAAAGCCCCAGATCATTTTGATGGATGAGCCTGCCTCCGCCTTGGACCCGATCTCAACCCAAAAAATCGAGGACCTGATAAGCGAACTAAAGCAGAACTACACCATTATCATTGTTACCCATAATATGCAGCAGGCGGCCCGGGTCTCGGACAAGACCGCTTTTTTCCTCGTGAACGATAACCGTTCAGGCTACCTGGTGGAATTCGGTCCCACGGATGAGCTCTTTTTTAATCCCAAGAAGAAGGAAACCGAGGACTACATTTCCGGCCGTTTCGGCTGATCACCAGCCTGTAACCCGGATCCGGGCTCGGAGGGGGGCGGTCAGTTGTCGCAGATGATGCCCCGCCAGAGCTCCCGCGACCCGGACCCGCAACCCGGACCTGGAGGGGGACGGTTACCCCGGTCTCCGATTCAGAGTGGACCGGTTTTGTACCAAATGAAAGGAAGGACTATACCATGGAATACAGAGAAGACTACCACCGCGAGCTCCAGGCCGTGCGTGATGCGGTGCTGGAAATCGGTACCCTGGTCATGCACCAGGTCCGCCAGGCCTTCATCGCCCTGGATACCCAGAATACCCAGCTCGCCGGGGAGATCCTGGAGGCTGACAAGGAGGTAGATGCTCTGCAGTACCGTATTGAGGACCGTTGTGCCCGGATCATGGCGACCGAGCAGCCTGTAGCCGGTGATCTACGGGAGCTGGTTACCACCATCAAAATTGTATCGAACATGGAACGGATCGGTGACCACGCGAAACACCTCATCAAAGCCCTGGACCGGGTGTCCAAGCCGGCCCTGGAGGATGCCATTCCCCGGCTTCGCCGCATGGCAGACCGCGGTTTGGAAATGTTGGAAGAAACCCTCCGTGCCTTTGAGTCCCGGGATTTTCAACAGGTTATTGCTATTGCCCAGCGGGACGAGGAAATTGACCGGATGCGCCATGAGTACCATGACTATTTACTGAATACCATGAAATCCAACCCCGGCTCCATCCCGGACTCGGCTACCCTGATGTTCCTCAACCGCTTCATGGAGCGTCTCGGTGATCATGTGACCAATATTTGCGAATGGGTCTATTTTGCTAAGACCGGTCACCACGTTGATTTGAACGACTGAGTTTACGGATTCTCCCCAGCCACCGGATCTCCTCCCGGCTGACCCCAGGGGGGCCGTAGCCGTACCACCGGTATAACTGGGCCAGCCACATGGTCCGGTCCTTCGGGCCCAAATCAGCCAAGGGTGAAAGACTATCCTGGCGAAGAGGGCTGTCCGGACTGCTGGACTTTGAGAGCCTTACCATCTCCCGGTTCCACCGGCGCAGGGGCTGTTGCCACCAAAGCACGAACCCGGCGGTTAGAAGCACTACCACAACCACACCCCCGGGGAGCAGCATTTCGCTTGTCAGACTCCGGCGGGCTTCCCCTTCCGCATCGTCTTGTACCTCAGACTGATTACCCGGATCCGAACGCCATGAGAGGCCGGTATCGGGACCGAGCAGGCCCTCCCGGGGGGTTAACTCGGCAATTCGCCAGAAGCCCTCTTCGTCCAGCACCTCGACCCAGGTATGGCTGTGTTTGCCCGTAATCCCCAGGGGTTTACCCAGATCCTGATAACTCACCGGCAGAACAAACCCCTCCACGAATCTGAGGGTATACCCCAGCTGGTTGTAGTACAGGGCCGCAAGGGTGGCAAAATGCAGGCAGTACCCCTGCTGCTGGGAGAAGAATCCCGAAAGGGGATGGCTTCCCCGGGAGATGCCCTCTACTTCCAGGCTGTATGTGAACCGGTCCTGGATGATCCGGCGTAATTGAGCCGTATTGGCATTAAAATCACCCTGATCCGGCAGATGTACTAGAGCCATCAGCTCCGGGGGAGCCTCGGACTGAATATGGTTAATACCGGGGCCGGGCTCGGAATCCCGGGGGGTGGAGGCCTGATCCGCCGCCGGGTCCGGGGCCTGGGCGGCCCGCAGACCGAATTGGAATTCCTGGCCGGGAGGAACCAGTTCGGACAGCTCCAAGGCCCGGGGGATGAGCTCGTAGGGGGAATCACCCGGGTTCCCCGAGGGCTGCTCCCCGGAGGTGTCAGACCCTGGGTGCGGCGTTTCTGCCCGGGGATCTGCGGTCAGGAGGGTGCTTTCCAAAAAGTCCCGGGTGCGCGGCCGGGGAATCCGGTTTTGGTAGCCCATGACGGTTCTCAGGGTCACCCGGGTTTGTCTCCGGGGATCCCCGGGGGATTGGTGGATTTCCGGAACGGGTGGGGATCCGGGCGCGGGGGATTCGGGTGTCTGAGCCTGGGCTGCGGACTGGGCTTCCCGGAGCGGTGGGGGCGCGAAGTACCACCCTGCATCGGTAATACTCTGGGCGTACTGTTCGGCTAGATAGTAGGTGCCGGGGCGGCTGACCTCCAGGCTGTAAATCTGCCGGGAGGTCAGACTGGGCGGACGGCCGAAGTCTCCGGGGGTGATGGCGTGCCCCTCCCCGGGCAGCGCCAGAAGCAGCCCCAGATCGGGAACCTGGCGCCGCAGAATCTCCACAAACCTCTGCTCAACCCCCAGTCCCCGACCGCTCCGGGGGAGAAGAATACCCACCCCGAAGATCACCAGAGTACCCGCCGCCAGCAATCCCAGGTGTTGGACGAGTCTCATGCTGTAGCGGTCCTGCCAGTACATCAGGCTGAAGACCATGAGGATTCCGAGCATGGCCAGACTTGCCCAGGGTGATTCCAAGGTCAGCACCACCATCACCCCCAGACTTAACCCCAGCATGGCCACCCAATCCCGGCCCCGCCTGCCCCCGGAGGCCCCCGGGACGACCAAGAGTCCTCCGGCGTAGGCAATACACCAAACCAGGGCCCGGGTAACCGGATGACCGAGAACCCTCCATTGCCCGGCTTGGAACCACTGGGCGATGAGATCCCCGGGAATGGTCAAGAGATGCAGGCACAGCAGCAGGATGCCCGTCCACAGCCATACCAGGTGCCATCCCCTGTGGCGGCGGTTGAGCAGCCCAAGAAGCAGGGGGACAGCCAGCCAAACTTCTGGCCTGTTCAGGATGGACCAGGCGTGGGAAAGACTCATAGCAGCACCTTCTCGGGTATCTCCCGGGGGTCCTGGATGAAGCCGATGAGACCTTCCAAGGTGGGATCCCCGGAGACCAGGTGCTGCAATGACCGGTAATCAGGATTTTGTTCCCGGCCGCAGCAGTAAATTCGGTGGGTTACCCCCGATGCCCCCAGGGTGCGGCTGGTTTCAATAATGGCTCCGTCGGTGTTTTTTGTGATCAGGAGTACCCTGGTTATCCGGTTCCGGGCTAGGTGTTCCTGGACGGCGGTGACCAGGGAATAGTGTTGGGAAAAGAATATTCCCACACTGCGCCGGGACAGTCCGGCAATCGAACCGTCATCCCCCGGGGAGGGTGAGCTGGCCAACCGGCGGCCGGGGAGCGATGCGCTGTGTTTTGTACCCGATCCGGATTCCCACCCGGGAACCTGGCAGATCCAGCTGCCCCGGATGGCGCTGATAATCGAGAAGAACACCTCCACTGCGCAGTCTTCATCGGGGACGGTGCTGCCCCCGGGCGGGGTTTCTTCCTGGATCTGGCGTTGGGCCTCGGGGGGAACACCGGTTGCCTGGGGAGACCGGCTGGGTCCGGCGGTTGCAGGGGTGTCGGCCTGGAGGCGGGGGGTGCCGAGGGAGGCCCGGGTATCTAAGAATACCAGGGAGGTGGTGCGGGTTGCGCTGTCGTACTCACGGATCACGGGACTACCGATTCTGGCCGAGCTTTTCCAATCCACCCGGGCGGGGGAAATGCCCGGGATGTAGGGCCCCAGGCCGATAACCTGGTCGGGAAGGGAGGATTGTCCCGGTGCAGCCCGGTCGGGTAGATCCGTTGACGCCCCGGGGTCTGTGAGGGTATGCCGGATCGGATAGATTTTCGGTTCAACGTACATCACCCGGGGTTTAACCTGGCGATGGAGGGACCAGAATCCCAGATTGCTGGTAAATCGGATGGATTTGAGCCCCATATCGTAGACCCCCCGGTACCGGCAGGGCAGGACAGCCTGGAAGGAGCCGGATTCCCGGGGGCGGAGTCCGCCCATGGCACCCGGGCCGGGATTACCCCGCCCTCCGGGTTCCGGATACAGGACGATACTCAGGGGACAGGTGGTTAGAGGCAGGGGATTTGAAATCACCATGGTCCACTGCACCACATCGCCCTTATGCGGGTGCTCGGTACTCAAGGTCTGGTGGTATTGCAGGGTAAACCAGGACAGGATGAGCAAAAGCCCGTCCATCAGGGGCAGGGATAGGATTATCGCCGCGGAAAGGGCGGCCCAGGTGCCCAGGTGCCTGGCTGTTAATAGTGCCAGCACTACCAGAAACAGGTAGGCTTGTTTATTCGGGGTTTTCCGAGGGGGGGCTTGGGTTGGCATCCTGTTACCGAAGAAATTTGACCGATTCATAGATTTCTGTAAGCCGTTTTTCCAGGGTTATGCCGCTGATCCGGGCGTCTCCGGTCAATCCCAAACGGTGGGCCAGGCAGGGTATCCATAGATCCCGGATATCCTCGGGCAGAACCGCCTGACGGCCGTCTAGGAGGGCTCGGGTCTGGCTGAGGCGGGTTAACTGCAGGAGTCCCCGGGGTGAAAGACCGTACCGGAGCGCCTTGTCCTCCCGGGTTGCCTTTCCTAGGGCTAGAATATACCGCTCCATTGCCTGGCTTACCTCCACCCGGCTTGCCTGGGCCTGGAGTTCTAACACCTGGGTAGGGGTGAGAACCTGCTCGAGGGTATCCATGGGTTGCTCGTTTCTGAGGGCCCTGCGATAGACCCGGAGCATCTCCAGTTCTTGGTCGGTTTCGGGATACCCCAGGGAGAAGGAAATGGCGAAGCGGTCCAGTTCCGCTTCGGGCAGCTGAAAGGTTCCTGCGTATTCCAGGGGATTTTGGGTGGCGAGAACCATGAAGGGCTGGGGCAGGGGGGTGGTCTTCCCGTCCAGGGTTACTTGGTACTCCTGCATGGCCTCCAAGAAGGCGGCTTGGGTACGGGTGGCTCCCCGGTTCAGCTCGTCTGCTAGGATGCATTGGCTGTGAATAGGACCCTGGCGGAGGATGAATTTCTGTTCGGTGGGGGACCATATGGAGGTGCCCAGCACATCCCCGGGGAGAATATCCGGGGTAAACTGAATTCGGGCGAAACCCAATCCTGCTGCAGAGGCAAAGGCCCTGGCCAGGGTGGTTTTTCCCACTCCGGGGATGTCCTCCACCAGGACGTGGGCCTCGCTGAGAAGGGCTAAGGTCAAGAGGCGTACCGGCTCGGAACTTCCCCGGAAGGCTTTGTGAACCTCCCTGCTTATAGAAGAGACAATAGTTTCTGGCTTCATGGCATCAGTATAATGCCTAATACCGGTATGGCAAGAAAACAGTCGGGTACCAATAAAAAAAACCGTCCTCCGCAAGGAAGGACGGCCTAGGGTGACCCTTGAGGGTATGCCGCCCCGGGGCAGGGATCACTCCCCGGGTTTGCAAATCGCATCCTCGTACTAACGAGTCAGCTTTGCGGCGATTTCTGCAATGTAGGCTCCGTGGTAGGCGGCCCCGGCGAGTTCATCCTCACTGGGCATGCGGCCGCCGTCGCCTCCGGCAATGGTTGTTGCTCCGTAGGGTGAGCCCCCGCGGATCTCATCAACCCCGGATTGTCCCTGGTAGGTGTAGGGTAGACCGGCCACAACCATTCCCTGGTGCAGGAAGTAGCGGTGAATGGTTAGGGCTGTACCTTCCTGACCGCCGTGCTGGGTTGCCGTGCCGACAATGGCGCCGCCAACCTTGCCCTTCAGCTTCTGGTTGGCCCAGATGCCCCCGGTCTGGTCGAGAATATTCGCAACCTGCCCAGGAATATTGCTGTACCGGCTGGCGGTTACGAGAATGATACCGTCTGCCCCTTCAAAATCCTGAGGACCCAGCTCGGGAACATGGGCAAACTGCTTTTGAGCCTCCACCGCCCCCATTTGAGTGAGGACATCCTGGGGTATGGTTTCGGGAAATCGCTTCACTACCACCTCTGCCCCTGCTTTTTCGGCCCCCTCCGCTGCGGACTTTGCCATGGCGTACATGTGTCCGTAGGTCGAATAGAAAAATACCTTAATTACTGGTTTCATACCTTACTCCTCCGTATCGGTTGTATGATCTTGCTCCCGGCGGCCTGTTCCGAGGATCCGGCACAGCGCCGAGAGCCCTTGCTGTTCCTCGGTGCTCAGCACCGAGAATATCTCCTGAATCGTTTGGCGCACTGTCTCGAAGGCCGGCGCGATGGTGTTCCGCCCCGCCTCGGTCAGTTCGCACCTGAACTGGCGCTTATCAAAATCCTCCTGAATCCGGGTCAACAGTCCCCGTTTTTCCAGGACCTCGATCTGCTGGCTGATTCTTCCCTTGGACTTCAGAACCTTTTGGGAAATCTGCTTCTGGCACAGCGGGCCCTTGTGGTAGAGGGCCTCGAGAACCTCGAATTCGGGCTGGGACAGATCTGCCAGCCCCGCGAAGGTCCCGGCCAATGACTGGTGCACGCTGTCAGTGGCCCGGGTTAGTTTGATAAACGCGTCAAGAGAAGGATCCTTGCTCATAGGCTTAAGGTACGAATGCTTATGAAAAGAATCAAGAAAAAAGTTTAGAATTAAACTAAATACCGTGCTTCCTGGCCTAGTAGGGTGATTGTATGGTCAGAATACCGATGTTCAACCTAAAAACGGAGATTTTTGGCCAAGTTCTTGCAGTTTTGTCTTGACCTGGGCAGAATCTGAGCCTTCAATTGATATGGGGGAAGAGTAAAAAATTTATAGGAGGGTGTATGAGTGAGGCAACACACGCATACGTAGACATTACCTTCGGGCCGCGGTGGAAGTATATCTCCGTGACCCGGAACTATGTACAAAACTTTATTGCCGTAGGGTTGGCCGGCCAGAGCAAGGCCGACAGGATAGCCATGGCGGTGAGCGAGCTTTTGGAAAACGCGGTTAAATACTCCGCCGGGGAGGAAACCCGGATACGTCTGGAGGTAAAACCCGAGCAGGGAAAGATAGTGGTATCGGTATCAAACACCACCGATCCGGGGCGGGAAGAAGAGCTGCGGGCAATTTATAAGCGGGTGAACTCCGGGGATCCCCTGCAGACCTTCATTGAGATGATGCGGGAAGCCACAACCCGGACCGACGGAAAGAGCCAACTCGGCCTGGCCCGGATCCGCCATGAATTGGGGGCGGATATTCAGTTGAACATTAGTTCCGATCATCTGGTTACCATTACCCTGGAAGTGGACGTAGAAATGGAGGGAGAGGCATGAGCACACTCGGTGTTGATTCAATACAGGTAGAACGGCTGAAGATTACGGTTCAGGATTCCCCTGCGGGACTGGTTTTTACCGGCGATATAGATATGGAAGATCCCAGCACCATTCTGGATCCCTTCTTTGCCAAGGTTCACCAGGGGCTGACCAGCCAGGGAACCAAGGAAATAGCCGTGGATATGACGGGGCTGAACTTTCTCAACTCCAGCGGCATCAAGGCTATTTCCAAATGGATCATGCAGCTCGGCGCCCTGGGGGATGATCAGAAGTACCAGATCAAGATAAAGCATAATCCGGAAATCACCTGGCAGGCAACGAGTCTTCCGACCCTGACTTACTTGGTGCCCGGAGCGGTTGAAGTGGTGTGATGATGCAGCGGAAGAAGATCTTAGGGATCTGGCTTCTGGTTTGGACGGTGGTGTTCATCCTCGGTATGGTTTTGCCCGGGATCGGTTTTGCCGCGGCCACGGTGCTTCTGGGCCTGGTAGTGGCGGGATTTATCCTAAAGAGCCGTTTTTTTGGTCAGGGTGATTCCGATGCCCGGGGCTCGAGTGCCAGCCCGGCGGAACGGGAAGCCTTCCGGGAGGACGGGTTCCTTCCGGGGTCGACCCCGGCCGCGCCGGTTTCTCCGGGCAGTCGAATCACCCCGGAACACGAAGCAGCCGCCGAGGAACTGAAGGCCTACCGTGTCCTGCTTGGGGAGGTGTTGAAGGATCTAGAGTCCCTGGCGATTTCCGAATCCCAAGACCCCCGGTCTGCCCAGGCTCCCGAGGAGTTTTTGGTCCAGACCGAGGAGGATCTGGAACCCCGGATTAAGCGTCTCCAGACCGATACTAAGGCGGTGTTGGGAAATGTGTCCCAGGCCTACAGCATCTCGGATAATCTGAGCAAAACCGCCAAGGATGCCTTTGCCCTGGCGGAGAAGGTCCAGAAGGGAATTGAAAATATCAACCACATCCTCCGTCAGTCTCTGGAGAATACCAATTTCCTGGAGGAACAGTCCAAGAAGATCAGCCGCATTCTGGATCTCATGGGGGAGGTTTCTTCCCAGATTCATGTACTTTCCATCAATGCTTCCATCGTCTCAGCCCGGGCAGGAACCCATGGACGGGGTTTCGAGGTAGTGGCCAAGGAGATCCGTGAACTCAGCCACCAGACGGAGAGTTCCCTCCAGGATATTGCCGACTCGATCGAAGAGATTCAGCAGACCATCCGCAAGGTCGGGGAGGATACCCACCAGGCTGATCAGGCTGCCGCCGAGGAAACCAAGTCTTTGATCTCCGTGGCCGGTTCCCTCCAAGGGGTGCAGCTTGCCATCGAGGTCGTGCATACCGTGAGTACCGGTTCCAAGGAAAAAATTCAGCAACAGATTGATGATCTCGCCCAGATTGAGTCCCTGCACCAGGGGTTACGCGGGTCCTTGGATCAGCTGTTGCCGGCCCTCTCGGCCACCCGGCAGGAGGGCCGGGTCCTTGCCGGGGTGATAGCCCGGATACGAGAGGCGATTCATAACAAATCCTAAAGGGGGTAGTGTATGAGGGAATTTTTCTTACTGAGCTTTCCCATAATCATTGTGTTTGTAGGGCCCATGTGGTGGGAGATCCACCGGCGGGCCGAGTACGGGAAGCGTTCCCGCAGCCTGCTTTTTTCTCTGCTCTGTTTTCTCGGCGCCGGGGCGGTCTCGGTGGTTCAGTATTTGGGGGTTATACCGGCCCTGCCCATGGCCGGAGTGCTTACTACCGGGCTCTTGAGCCTCCTGTACTTCGGTGCCCTGCTGCTCCTGGAATTTTCGGTACATCGCCAGCGGATACGGGACAGTTTTTTATCCGATGATTTCCGCTCCCAGATGGCCAAGCTGGTTCCCAGCTGGATACTCTTCGGCACGGCGATTGTGCTTGGCGGGGTGGTGATGGTATTGAAGCTTGCCGGGGTGGAGTTGTCGAAAACCCTGGCCGACCTGTTCTTTATTGTCGGGTTCATCGGCCTGTTGGCCGGGGTTGGGATCAGCGCCGGTATCGGTGCGGGTATTCTCTTCGGGTTCCAGGCCGGAATCGTACGAAAAAAGGCCTACCCCTTTATCTGGTACGGGATCATCATGGGGATTGCCGTGGTCCGGGGAGTGGCCCAGGGCAAGGATGATTATGCCGTGCTGCTCCTGGGGCTGCATGCTCTATTGGCATACCGGATTTTTGAGGAGTATTTCTTTGCCCGGTTCATTCACCTGAACGACCTCTTTAACCGCCTGCAGGATTCGATTCGAGTACGGAACGAGTTGGTAGACCGGATCATCCACTCCCCCTTGGAGGAGGATCATCTGGTTGTTCAGGGCATGTTTGAGGAGTCCATAGCCTCCTCCCAGAAGGAGGCTACCCTGCCCCAGTACCGGGTGACGGGTGCCGTATTGTACCGGAGGGTCGGCCAGGAGTTCGTGGTTGAGTTCCCCGAATACGTGTACGGTTTCGCCGTGCCCCTCTATGAGAACGAACTGATCCGCAAGCTAACCCGGGAACAGCTGGTATCCAAGCTGCAAACCGAGACATACCCGGCACAGGGGGCCCCGGTTTCTTCCGGCCTCGGGGAGGGTAAAAACTTCGGAAAACCAGCCTTTCAGCAGATGCTCCAGAGCCGTGAGGTCGTGAAGATCAGAGATCTCCCGAGCTGCTTCAAGGGGCTCATATCCTTTGTTGCCCTGTATCCCGTGGTGGATCAGGACGAGGTTACGGGGTGCCTTGTGGTGTACAAGGACAGCTTCTACGATATGTTTCCCCAGGAGGATAAGATCCTCCGGACCCTGGCGGGAAACCTCAGCACGGTGTTTAACATCATGGTCGGAAAGCAGCTTCAGGAGGAACGCAACCGGCTGCAGGGCGAGATGAATATTGCCACCAATATTCAGACCTCCATTCTTCCCAGAGAATTCGCCCTCCAAGGCTACCGCATTGCGGCCTCCATGGAAACCGCAACCGAGGTCGGCGGGGACGTGTACGACTGGGTTCCCGGGCCGGGGGGTAATTACCTGGCCATTGGGGATGTATCCGGTCACGGGTTGCCCGCAGGTATCATGGCCTTGATCCAGATGTCGGCCTTCCACGGCGCTGTTCAGACCGCCAGCCGGATGGATCGGGAGCTCTCCGCTCCGGAGCTCTACAATGTGGTGAACCGGGTTCTCTGCACCATAAACAGGGACCGCATCGGAGCGGACAAGTTCATGACCGCCAACTACTTTGTAGAGAAGGACGGAAGCTTCAGCCATGCCGGGGCCCATGAAATCGCCCTGATATACCGGGCTCGGGAAGACCGCGTTCAGGAAATCCATGATACCGTCAGCCGTACGGGCTTTCTGGGTATCTCCGAGTTCATTAATGCAGATACCTCTGCAGGGACGTTCTCCCTAGAAGAAGGGGATGTGCTTCTGTTGTACACCGATGGAATTATCGAAGCCAAGGACCGGAGCGACGGGCAGTTCGGAATTCCCGGGGTTAGCCGGATCTTGTCCGATCATGCCAAGGAGGAACCCGGGGACATCATCCGGCATCTCCGGGAGGCGGTTCGGGGATTCGCCGAGGATGGTGATCTGGCCCGCCACGGAGGCAGTTTTGCCGATGATATTACCCTAGTGGTTATCAAGCGGGATGGATCGGCGGCGTCCTAGAGGGGCCTGAAAATTCCTAAATAGCAAATATCACTACTATGTGGATAGTCCCGGGTCCTAGCCGGGGCTATCTTTATCGCCTAAACTTTACAGCTCGGCAAGACGATGCTACTGTTAGGGAGGGTGGGGTTCGGTTCGATCCTGGAATTGGGATAATGACCGGACCCTGGGTACTCTGTAGTTGGGGGACAAATGAAAATATCTCAAAAAATCGGTCTTATGATCGCTATTGTTATACTGCTTTTCTCGGGGTTGTTGGTCGGGGAGGTGGTACTAAAACGGGTTTCCGCCCAGTATCTGGCGCTTCGCCAGGAGTTTGTTGAGCTGGAAAACCAGATGCTGCGGCTCCTGGCTACGGCCAAGGATCTCCTGATCACCGAACACGACATTGTTGATCCCTACCAGCAGTTCATTGCCCAGCGTAAGGTGGTGAGGGAACATCTGGCTGCACTCCCGGACCACGGGAGCTTCGGGCTTATTTCCGGAACCCTCTTAGAGGATTTTGAGCGGCTCCAGGCAGTACAGAAGGATACGGAGGTTCGGTTTGCCCGGGTAGATCAGACCATGAGCCAGATATTGGCTAATCAGACCGATCTCCGGAATATCCGGAAGCGCGGTGTGTTTCGGATCCGTCTGGATTTAGCAGCCATCGACAGCGGCAGTCCCCTGAATTACTATCTGAATGAGGCTATCGGGACCATCACCCGGAGCCAGTACAATTTTGAGGACGCAGCCCTGCCCCTGTCCAACCGCATCCGTCAGGGGCTTTTCGAACAGAATGAGACGTTCGAACGTATTTCGAGTCTTATTACCCTCATCGGTACGGCGGTTATTATAATCCTCAGCACCATCATTGCCATTCCCTTTACCCGCCGCTTCGCGGCCCGGGTCCGGCATATTGAGGCCGTTATGGGCCGGGCCAAGGAGCGGGATATCCGGTCCCGGGTACAGGTTCGCGGCCACGATGAGGTTGAGTCTCTCGGGAACGGGTTGAACAGTGTTCTGAACTCCATGACGGAGTTTTTGGACCATGCTCAGAAGGTGTCCCAGGGGATAAACGATATGAACCAGGTGTTAGCCTCCAGTTCCACCGAATCAACCGCCGCCCTGAACGAGATCTCCAAGAATGTTGAATCCATGAACGAGCAGTTCGCAAAACTGAATTCTATGATTGAACGGGGAGCCAAGGAGGTCAGCGAACTCCGTCAATCCCTGGCGGGTCTGACCGAGGATGTAAACCACCAGGCAGCCATCGTGGCCCAGTCCACCAAGGATGCCCACGAGATTAACAGTGAGATAAAGACCGTGCATCAGGTCAGCCAGGAGCGGGCCCGGGAGAGCGAAGAACTGAAGCTGGTTACCGTGGAGGGGGGTGAACGGGTTGAATCCACCGCCCTGATCATCGACGAGGTGAACGCAGAGATTGAATCCATTCTGGAAATCATTGACCTTATAAACCACATCGCCGACCAGACAAATCTACTCTCCCTGAACGCCGCCATCGAAAGCGCCCATGCCGGTGAGGCCGGGAAGGGGTTCGCGGTGGTGGCCCAGGAGATCCAGAAGCTGGCTGAATCCACCGGGGAGAACTCCGCCCGGATTACCGACAGCCTCCGCTCCATTACCGAGAAGATTCAGGATGCCAAACGCCTTTCATCCAAGAGCATGGACGCCTTCGGACAGATTCAGGACTCGGTTCAGGTGTTCGCCAAGGAAATGCTGGGTATCCGGGACCGGATGGACGGCCTGTCGAATTCCAGCCGGGACATCCAGACGGTTAACGACGAGTTGAAGTCTCTTACCGACAGCATTGCCGAGCGTTCCATGAGCATGAGCAGCGGGGCAAGCAGTATCGAGCAGGTAATGGAAAATACCTCAGCCTATTCGGGCTCCATTCTTCAGGGGGTCAGGGAGATTGACTCCGGAGCAAAGGATGTGCTGGCCTCCATGGTTGAGGTGCAGGATATGGCGGTGCGCAGCAAGGACCAGGTGTCCACCCTCGCGGGTATTATCGGATCCTACCGGTACCAGGACGGCGAAGATGGAGAATCCGACAGCGAAACCATTCCAGCCAATACCACGGCTGAACCCAACAAGGCTGATGAGCCGGTACGCCATGAGATAAAGTCCGTAAAACCCGCCCCCGCCCCCGCCCCCGCCCGAGAGGCCGGGACACAGGAGAAGACCTCGGCCTCTTCCGGGAATTCCAGGCCGTCGGAGTCGGGTAACACCCGGGAGCGGGTTCAGGACCTGGAGACCTTCATGAGCGGATCCCGGATGACGGGGGGCCAGGCTCCTCGGGAAGGATCGGGGCAACAAGCGGAGAAGGACAACGGGGAATCGGAGGGTGCCTCCCTGGAGGTTCTGCGGATAGACCACGGAAATTCGGACAGCGAGAAGCCATAGAATCACCCCGGAACAGAAAAAACGAATATTCAGACCGGACAGTACGAGCCCAGGAGGGGTATTGTCCGGTTTTTTTATTTTATGGTGGATAGTAGGCGGAAAATTGAATATTTTCTGACCCAACGGTTACCGTTACCAAAACCCCGCTGCCGCGGACTTGCGGAGCGGGACTGCAGCAATACTAAGGAGAAACACATGGCAATTGTGCAGTTGAAGGACGTACACAAGAAGTACCCCCTGGGGAAAACCGAGGTTCATGCGGTTCGAGGGGTCAGCTTCGAGATTATGAAGGGTGATTTTATTTCCATCGCCGGACCATCGGGATCGGGAAAATCGACCATACTGAATATGCTCGGATGCATTGATGTTCCCACCGACGGGTCGGTGGTTCTCAACGGTGTGGAGACCAAGGATCTCTCGGATAAGGAGATTACACGGCTCCGCCATCAGTTCATCGGTTTTATTTTCCAGAGTTTTAACCTGGTTCCGGTGTTGAACGTCTACGAGAATATTGAGTTCCCCCTGTTATTGGGTAAGGAAAAGATGTCTCAGGCAGAGAAGACCCAGTGGATTGATTTCCTCATTGAACAGGTGGGCCTAACCCAGTGGAGAAATCACCGGCCCAATGAACTATCGGGAGGACAGCGCCAGCGGGTGGCCATCGCCCGGGCTCTGGTAACCAAGCCGGAGGTTGTACTGGCCGATGAGCCCACGGCTAACCTGGACAGCGCGACCGGGGAGGCTATTATCGAGCTGATGAAGAAGATAAACCGCGAGCAGGAGACTACCTTTATTTTCTCCACCCACGATACCACCATTGTGGATATCGCGGATCATATTATCCGCCTTCATGACGGTCAGATTGCCCAGGAAGAGCGAAGGGAGCGTTAATATGCCTATTCTATTGCGTATTGCCCTCCGGAATCTCCGGGAGCATAAGGGGAAAACCCTGATTGTGGGTACCCTCATAGCCCTGGGTGTGCTGATGCTGATTTTGGGCAATTCCCTATTGGCCACCGCGGCTGAGGGAACGAGGAAATCTATAATCGATAACTATACCGCCCATGTGATGGTGCGGGCCAAGAGTGATACGCCGGTCTCCATTGCCGGCGCCGGCGGTTTTACTGGGGATATTACGGGGAAGACCATCCCCAACTACTCCCGGGTGTATGACATTGCAACCTCAATCCCGGAGGTGGGTCAGGCAAATCCCCAGATTACCTACTTCGCCCGGATTGATTACAGCACAGAAAATCAGAATCAGGGCGCTATTGCACCGATCTTCGGGATCGAGCCGGATACCTACCAGTCCATGTTCACTGAAAACATCGAGGTTCTGGAAGGACGCTTTCTCGAGCCCGGGGAACAGGGAATCGTGCTGCCTGAGCAGACCGTAGCGGATATCCGGGAGAACCTCGAAATTGATGTGCAGGTAGGGGACGAGCTGAAGCTGCAAAGCGGCGGCGAGAGCTCCGGGCTGAACATCCGCCGGCTTCCCCTGGTTGGTGTCTACCGGTTTGCCGTGGATAATGCCGCCCTGTCGGGCTTCGCCTTTGTGGATGCCCAGAGTGTTCGTTCCATGGCCGGTCTCGTGGTCGGGACCAGTGCGATCATTGAGATTGATGAGGCGGACACTACCCTGCTGAACGAGGCGGGTATCTTCGGAGAAGAGGACCTTTTCGGCGAGGATAGTCTCTTTGGCGGGACCGATTCGGACCTGAGTCAACAGGAGAGCCTGGGGACGGATTTCAGCGAGGAAGGCCTCTTGGGGATCCTCGGGGATACCTCCCAGCGGGAATCCCTCAGCCAGCCGGATTCCGGGGCGTGGAGCTACCTGTTGCTGCGCTTGGATAGCCTGGAGCAGGCTCCCGGGGTTATCAGCCAGCTAAATGCAGCCTTCGAGGAGGCGGAGATTGCCGCTGAAGCGGTGGATTGGGCAACCGCCTCGGGGGGCGTAGCGACCTTCAATCAGGCCTTCGGCATCTTTTTTAACGTGGTTGTCCTGATAATCACCATCGTCTCCGTCATCATCATTATGAATACCCTGGTCATCTCGGTTATCGAGCGTACCAGCGAGATCGGGACTATGCGGGCCCTGGGGGCACAACGGAAGTTTATCCGCCGGATGTTCATCCTCGAGACCATGAGTATATCTGTGGTGTTTGGAATGATAGGTCTGGGACTCGGCGCCCTGCTTGTGGGCATATTTAACGCCACAGGGCTTACAGCGCCCAATGCCTTTTTCGAGATTATTTTTGGAGGCGAAACCCTGCGGCCCGTGTTGACCTTCGGGGCTGTGTTCCAGGCTCTGCTGATGATGCTGGGAATCGGCTACCTATCCAGCCTGTACCCGGTATCGGTGGCACTGAAGATACAGCCCGTCAAGGCCATTGCGGTATCCTAAGGAGCGAACCATATGAAGTACTTACAAATTGCGTTTAGAAACCTGAATAGACAGAAAAAACGGTCCATCCTCCTGGGAGGCGCTATCGGCTTCGGTATTATGATCATTACCCTGGTGAACGGATTCACCGCCGGTGCCGTTTCCAATGTGAAGGAGAACTTTTCCTACCTCTTGGCGGGGCACATTTACATCTCCGAGCAGACGAAGCGGGACGACGGCGAGGTGCTTACGGTCTTTGAAGACCAGAAGCCGGTCACCCAGGTGTTGCAGCAGCTTGCCATTTCCGAGGAGCGGTTGAAACGGCGGAGCGATTTTTACGGGGATTTTATCTTTAACGGCCGTTCGGCTGGGCAGAATGTGATCGGGGTTGATTGGGCGGCGGAGCCGACCCTCCAGGAGCGGATGAAGCTGGTGGAGGGGTCTGTTGCCCAGGCCAAGGACGATGTCCGGGGTATTATCATAAGTGAACAGATTGCCCAGCGACTTGACCTGACCCTGGGAGACGACCTAACGGTGCGGATGCAAACCGTTACCGGCCAACAGAATGTGGGAACCCTGGTGGTACGGGGAATCATGGCCGACCCGGGAATTTTGGGGTCCATTTCGGCCTATGCCGACATCAGAACGGTGAACCGGCTTCTGAATATACCGGAAGATAGCTTCCAATCCCTCAACATTACCCTGGATGGTCTGGAGCTGGTAGACGGAGTCACAAACCGGATTTATGCGGAACTCGGCAAGGCCGTGCAAGTAGCCGAACGTGGCGAGCGTGAAGGGTTCAACTTGGATAATATCAGCTTCACCTATCAGGACGAGCCCGAGCCTGAGTGGAGCGGAACCCGGTACCGGATTCAGAATATCAACGACTTTACCAGCCAGATCGACCAGCTTTCTGCTACCCTGAACGGGGTAGGACTGGGAATCCTGGTGGTGCTCATCCTGATTACCATGGTGGGGGTAACCAATACCTTCCGGATGATCATGTATGAGCGGGTAAAGGAGATCGGGACCATGCGGGCCATCGGTATGCAGCGGGGCGGGGTTCGGAAGATTTTTATCTACGAGGCCTTTTCCCTGGGTACCTTCGGGTATTTCGCCGGGGTACTCCTGGCATTGCTGGTTTCCCTGGTATTGGGTTTGTTTTCCATTCCCAGTGATAATGCATTCTCGTTGTTCACCCTGAACGGCCAGCTGACATTCCCCATGCAAATCGGGAGCATGATTTTTAACTACCTGTTGATTGTCGGACTTACGGTTTTGGCGGCGTCCTTCCCTGCAAACAAGGCGTCCAAGCTGCAGCCGGCCGACGCATTACGGGCTTAGGTGGATGGCTCGGCCGGGGGAAGAGAAAATCCCCGGTACGGGCGAATTTTTTAGGAGTACTATATGAAAAAGAAAAACATAATATTGTTACTGATCCTCTTGGTCAGTGTAGGAGTCGGCACTACCTGGGCTCAGACCCAGCCGGATTTTGTTGCAATTCTACAGAGCATTGATGAGTTTGGATCTTATCAAGAAACGGATTTCACCGCCGAGTACACGGTGATAAGCGAGAAACCCGGTGAGGAACGGAGCATTTTTAAGACAAGAATTTTCCGACGGGACGGAGAGGATAAATTTCTCCTCTTGATTCTGGAGCCGGCACTACGGAAGGGAGAGGGATACCTCCAGGTGGGTGATACCGGTTGGAGCTATGATCCCGAGAGCCGGGAGTTCGCTATCTTCAGTCTGAAGGAAAACTTTCAGGATTCTGAAGCCCGGAACAGCGACTTTGCCGGCACCAAGGTGAGTGATAACTACGATGTTACCGACTGGTCGGAGGAGCGTCTCGGAGCCTTTGATGTATGGCAGCTTACCTTGAAGGCCAAAAACGATACCGTTGCCTATCCGACCACCAAGCTCTGGGTGCGCCGGGATAACTACCTGGTACTCAAACAGGAGGACTACAGCCTGTCGGACCGGTTGATGCGGACGAGTTACTTCCCATCCTACGCCAGGTCCGGAGGATACTACGTACCTACCAAGATGCTGTTTCTTGACAACTTGAATGAGGGCGAACGAACCGAGGTAACGGTTCGGAATATCAGTTTTAATACCATTCCGGATTCGGTCTTTACCAGGACCTATCTCGAACGGGTCAACCGGTAGGAGGTCAGGATGAAACGAGGAAGAATTATAGCGATCCTGATGGTCCTGCTGCTGCCCCTGGGCGTCTATGCCCAAGAGCAGCAGCAGGATTCCGGAATAGACGAGGACGCCCTCTTTGGCGGGGGCGGTGATGGCTCGGGAGAGGCCGGCGATTCTGGGGGAGGTTTGGATGAGGACGCCCTGTTCGGTGGCGGCGAGTCTACCGGCCAGGATTCGTCGGATGAGGACTCCCTCTTCGGCGGTGATGACATGGTTATGGACATTACCGGCGAGAATGCTGAAACCGGCCAGGCTGCGGCGGACCTGTTTTTAACCGATGATGAGGTTGTACGGATCGGTGGAAGCCTCTCCTCCAGTCTGCAATCCTATTGGACCTGGTCGGAGGCACCCCAGGAATGGGCCGACTGGACCGGGGGGGCGGAGAACCGGCTGGGTATTTCCTTAGGCGGTTCGGTATACCTCGATGCAAGGCCGGATGCGGATCTGCGCATTTTTATGAAGGCGAAGACAAGTTACCCCTTCAGCATCACCTCCTCGGGATATATTTCTAGCACTCCCGTGCTGGGGGTGCAGGGTACGGCCCCGATACAAACCGTGGAGATGGATACTCCGGTGAATCTTAGCCAGCTGAATCTCCAGATTTTTGAGTTTTATTCGGACATTGCATTCCGGGATCTGCTGTTTTTCCGCTTCGGAAAACAGACCGTCAAATGGGGAACCGGATATTTCTTCTCCCCGGCGGACATTATTAGCCTGACACCCATTGATGTGGATGATCCGGAAGCAGAACGGGAGGGACCGCTCTCCCTGAAGGTAAGCTTCCCCTTCGGTTTGAATACCTTGGATGCCTACATCATCGGGGACGACCAGGTACGAGCCATTGAGGATCTGGGTGTAGCTGCACGAGGGGTGTTCTACCTTGCTCCCCTGGAGCTCGGGGTGGGGCTGGGCTACCAAAAAGACCGGCCCTTCCGGATTGTATCAACAGCCCGAATGCCAATCGGGGATTGGAACCTCTTTGCCGAGGGGCGCCTGAGTTTTGGAAGACAGGAGCAGAAGGTTGATTCCGACGGGGTTCTGACGGATGATGATCAGGCATATGTCTCCGCCACGGGAGGGGTCTTTTATACCAACGCTGACTGGAACCTTACCGCTGCAGCCCAGTACCTCTACCAGGGAGAAGGCTATCCAGATACCGAAGGGTTGTATGAGGCGGCTATCCAGCAGGTGTTTGCCGGAAACCTTCCCGGTTCGGTATTGAACCGCTTCGGTCAGCACTACACCATACTTTTGCTCAGTCTCAATGAAATCTTCATTGAAGAGCTTTCGGCTTCGGTTCAATGGCAGGCCAACTGGACGGACACCTCGGGTTTGGTGTCGCCCAGTATCAGTCTGCGGATTTTTGACGGCTTGAGCATCTCCGGGGGGATTTACATTCCCTATGGAGACGAGGGTGACGAATTCACCGGAGAGGTACGAAATCCCTTTGGCGATCTGAGTACGAGTCTGACGGTGTCCATTGGCGGCGGCCGCTTCTGAGGGACGGTATGATCGATTCACCGCTCCCGGCGACCGGCCCGGGGGTACATATGAGACTGTCTGATATTTAAGACAGATTCTGATGTCTCCGTGGTTCCTTGGGGTATATCCGGGAGACCGGATTCCCCGGGGCGCGGAGGATTCTTGTCCTTTACCGGGACACTTGGTACTATACAACCATGAAGTATTCAGATATTGAAGCCTATCCAGAGCATGCCTTTACGAAGTACTGGAGAAGCCTGCTGGCAGATCCTCATTTTTTAGAAATCATTAAAAGCCTGGGGAAGCACAGTGCGTCCACAGGGAGGAAGTGGCTGGAGAACGGCCGGGAGATGATGAGCGGCATACGGTCTTCAGTAGACTTTCACCGCATGATGGTTCGGCTTGTCGAGACCGTGGTAGATCATACCACCGAGGGATTAAGCTTTTCCGGTATTGAGAACATTCCCCAAGACAGGGGCGTATGCTTTTTATCTAACCACCGAAGTACATCCCTGGATCCCGCCTTCGTAAACGCTGTTTTATATAAAAATTTTACCCGTACCGCATACAATGCTGCGGGGGACAATATTTTTAAGACGAACTGGCTTGGTCATCTGATCCGATTGAACCGCGGATTTATCGTCCGCCGGGATGTTGATGATATTGACGAGAAGAGAGCGGAGGCCCAGAAACTCTCCGGCTATATCAATACCCTCCTAGAAGACAAACAATGGGTATGGATTGCCCACCGGAACGGCCGCTCAAAAGATGGCTGGGATCAGACCGATTCAGCGGTCTTAACCATGCTGAAGATGGATCGGCCGGATGCATCCTGGCAGGACTATACTGAAACGAATGCGTTGGTTCCGGTGAGTATCAGCTGGGAACTGATCCCCCTGGATATCCTTATGGCCAAGGAACTCTGTGATATTCCTACCTACCACGGGCCCCAGCGCGATATGAAAAACATTGTTACTGAAATCGGTATGAAGAAAAAACGGGTCCATATCCACTTTTCTTCACCGGTAACGGCTGAAAAGCGCGCTCAATTGGTTCGGGGAACCGATGCAGGGATTCAAGCAGGCCAGACCATCTGGCCTGCAAACTGGGTTGCTGCCCAAGAATTGAATCCGGATCTTGATTTACCGGAATCAGTTGACGCCAACCAAGGGATGTGGATCCTGCAACGCGCCGATGAATTGGAGCAGAGCATAGCTGCCGAGGGACATTCATTTCAGCAGGCCCTGGCGGTACGAACCACTTTGTTACGTATGTATGCCAGGCCGGTGCTAAAGACCTTGCTTTCCTAGGGACCTACCCCTAGGTGATTATCCATTTCACCCCCTCTCCTACACACTCCTGATCCTCCCGCGTGCCCCCCACCGGGGGCCTAGGGTTCTGGAAATCGTTATGTAGTGCGCAAAAGCCTGTAACTTTTTTGTGCCTCAGAAACCCCCAGAGCACACCCGCCTCATCACGCCGAAATGTACTTCGGCACGTAGGTCCCGAAGTCCACCCCAGGGTTGCGCCACTTCATATTCCAGGTTCTCAATTCCTCCGTCCAGAGAGACAGCTTACCCCGAAACGGCCGTCGGCCCCATAGCTCCCGGATGATCGCTGTCAGTCGCTCCCGGCTCAGGCCCA